>CANQKU010000164.1 GCA_947624535.1 uncultured Bacilli bacterium | reverse complement strand
CTGATAATACAATTATGGGAAAAGTATTCTCAGCAAAACTAAGAGTTGAAGCAACACAAGAGAATGCTGTTAAGTCTAAAGATAGTATCGAAATTGAAATTACTGCTTCAGGTCAAAAGATAGAAATAGAAAATCCAACAGATTATACTTTTGAAAGTAGTGATAAAGAAGTTGTAGATGTAGATACAGATGGAACAATTATTCCGAAAGCTCCAGGACATGCCTACATTTCAGTAACAGATCAACATAAACGTGTAGAAAGATATCCAGTATCAATTTATAAAACATTAAATGTAACATATCAAATGGAATACGGTGCTAGTCAAATTGAAAAACAAACTGACAGCTGTCGTTTAACTGAAAAAAATCAAGAATACTGTGAAGTTACCCTACCAGGTATTACTACTAATGAAGGATTTGAACCAGTTGGATGGAATTTAGATTCAAGTGCTAAAACTGCTTCTAAAGTTGGTCAAACAGTTAAAATTAGTGAAGATACAACCTATCATACAATTAGTAAAAAACCAGGTGTTTCACATAAAGCAACATTTAATAAAAATGGTGATGGAGTAGTTGATATTGGATCTACTGAACTTCGTTGTAGTACTGGAGAAATCTATAATAGCGATGGTGAAGAAGCATTATGTCAAATCAAGTTACCTGAAATTGACGTAATGAAGGGTTATTCAGTAGTCGGATGGAATGAGAACCCTGAAGCTCAAGAAGGTACATTACCTGGAACTACAGTAACCTTAACAAATGACGTAACATATTATTCAATAAGTAAAAAAGATGCTATTACATATGAAGCTGAGTTCTATTTAAATGGTGCTTATACACAAACTAATGATGAAAATACTCCAGTTTCAGATGAGTTTGTAACAAGAAGTTGTACAATTGAAGAAGCATACAATGATGACGAACAAGAAACAAGTTGTGAAGTTACTACACCAGCAATAGTAGGTACTGATGCTACAAGTACGGTTGTAGGATATGGAACTAAACCTAGTGATCATGATCCAGTAGTAGAAGCCGAAAGTTCATTATCAATTAGTAAAAATGAAAAATATTATGCAATTACAAAGAGTGAAGAGAAAATACTTAGTGCTAGATTTATTAAAAGTGGTACTGGTGTTACCTCAATCAACAAACAAGAGGGTGACATTACAAGTACTTGTAAACTTGCATCTACTTATAACGGAACTCCACAAGATACCTCTTGTAGTGTTAAAGTTCCAAGTATTGAAGTAAAATCAGGTTACACCCCAATGGGTTGGAATGATCAACAAGATGCTCATGAAGGTGTATTAGACTCTATTGTTCTAACTAAAGAAAATACTGACTATTATTCAATTAGTAGAAAAGATTCTATTATCTTAACTGCTACTTTCCATAGAAATGGTGCAAAATCTCAAGATGGATTAACTGATGAAGAAGTTGAAAAAACTTGTATGATCCAGGAAGTGTTCAATGATGAAGAACAAGCTACTTCTTGTACAGTTGAGTTTCCAGCGCTTTTAGGTACTGATAATACACCAACTCCAGTTGGATATGCTAAAAATCCTAAAGACACAATAGCTCTTGGGGGTAGCACAGTTGATATAGAAAAAGATACTGACTTCTATGCACTAACTAAAAAAGAAGAAGAAGACGTAGAGGTTTCTTACATAATTAATGGTGCTAAGTCATTAAATCTAAATGGTGAAGAACACACACAAGATTTCCAAGATTTAGCATGCAAAAAACCTGCCTCATGGAATGGGGCAAAACAAGATAGTTGTCAAGTAACTTTGGCTACAATTACTGCATCTGATGAGACACCAGACGTACTTGGATTTAGTAAAGAAAAAGACAATCATGAAATTATCTATGCATCAGGAGCTAGTCAAATAATGCTTGATGAAAATGTTACGTTATATGCTCAAACTGAGAAAAAAGCCACAACTTATACTATTGATAGATATGAAAATGGTAAAAATGTAACAAGTATTGATGAAAATACTGCCAAGAAAAGCTGTACAATTGCAGCAACTTACAATGGTGTAGCTCAAGAGACAAGTTGTACAATTGAAGGAGATGATTTACCAAAAGTTACTCCAAGACAAGGTTATAAATTCTCTGGATGGACTAAAACTGGTGCAATAGAAACTGATGGATCATCAACAATTACATTAAATAGTGATAATACAAATCAAGTTTGGTATGCTTATGCTATTGGAAACTCATTTACTATCGAATATTATAGTGATGGTGAGCGAAAAAAAACTGAACAAGTTGAAGTATCTGATTCAATTAATTTAGATGAAACAATTACAAAAGAAGGATATACTCTTAAAGGGTGGTCAAAGACTGATGATGCAAGTACACCCAATTATCCTGTTGGAGAACCTGCTACTGACTTAGCTGTTAGTGAAGGTGAGATTGTTAAATTATATGCAGTTTGGAAAGATGAAACCAAGCCAGAATGTTCATTTACCGAATTACCAGAATTAAATGTTGGTAAAAATGGTACGGTTAAAATGGTATGTGAAGATGCTGGAAGTGGGATAACAACTCAAACTTTAGAAACTACTAACTTTGAAATAAATGAAAAAACATATGGTAGTATTGACTCAGTTGGAGAAGCAAGAGAAATTGAAGCTGGTCATAAATACGAATATACGATTACAGTTACTGGATTAAGTAGTAATCCATCTGGTGCTTTAACTGAAGATATCCCTGGTAAATTCAAAATAAGTTTAAATGCTGGTGTAATTACTGACCAGTCAGGCAATTCTAATACTAAAGTTACTAGTGAAGATATTAATGTAAACGGTAATAAATATACAGCTAAATTTACTAAAAATGCTGATGAAGTAACAGAAATAAGTTCTGATAACATTAGTTGTTATACTAAAGGAAGTAGTACTTCATGTACAGTTAAAGCTCCAACTATCACAGTAAAATCTGGCTATGAAGCTATAGGTTGGAGTACGAATAATCAAGATACTGATGGTACTCCTCAAGGCGAAGACATCACTTTATCAAGTGATGGTGTAGTATATTATACTATTACAAAGCTTCCAGGGAAGACTTATCAAGCAACATTCCACAAAAATGGTGCTCAGTCACTTGATAGTGTAACTAATGATGTAGTAAGAAGCTGTAATATTAGTGAAGTATATAACGGAGCAAAACAAGATACTACGTGTAGCGTTACTATTCCAGTAATTGCAGGAACTACTCAAACTCCAACTGTTTTAGGATTTGCTAAAACAGCAACTGAAACTGACCAATCTACAATGATAAATCAAAGTAATCAAGCTAATCAAAACTTACCTATTGATGGAAATAAAGAATATTATGCTATTACTAAAAAAGATGCTGTAGAACATAGCGTAACATATACTCAACAGGGTAATGGAGTTACTTCAATTGGAAAAACTAGTGATAAGTGTACAATCCCAGAAGTATATAATGGAGCTATACAAAACACTTCTTGTACTGTTGAAGCTCCAACAATTAGTGTTGCTAGTGGCTATACTGGTATAGGTTGGAGTACAAACTCTGAAGAAGAAGTTGAAAATAATACTATAAAACCTGGTAACAATATTACTTTAGGAACATCTACTTCAACATATTATTCAATTATTAGAAAAGATGCTATAACTTATACAGCTAAATTCTATAAAAATGGTGCTGCTAGTCAAACAGTTGATAATGCATCTAAGACTGATGATTTTGTATCAGTAAGTTGTACAATTCCAGCTGTTTACAACAGTAAAACTCAAAATACTACATGTAACATTAAAACGCCTACTATTGTACCTGGTAAAATTACACCTGAAGTTGTAGGTTATGGAACTGATGCAAATTCAGTAACTAAATCAGTTGGTCATAATGAAACGATTTCTCTAAATAGTAATCCAACATATTATGCTGTTACTATGAAACAAAAAGTTACAAGAACAGTTACATTTAATTTAAATAATGCTGCAAAACTAGATAATGGAACTGATAATGTTATAAAAACTTGCGAAATTCCAGCAATTTATAATAACAATGGTGGTGTAGAGCAAGAAACAACATGTTCAATTACTTCACCATCTATTACGGGTACTGGTATAACACCAACAGTTAAAGGTTTCTCAACTGCTACTGATAGACATGAAATGACTGGAGTGCCTCAACTGCAAAATCAGTAAACTCCGATGGTACATATTATGCTCAAACATATAAAGCTGCAACTTCAGTAACCGCTAATTTTATGATTGCTGATACTAATAAAGTTGCATCTATTACTAGTGGTAGTACTACTGTAAACAATACTACTGGTAAGATATCTCTAACTTGTAATATAGATGCTATTTACAATAATAATAGTGGTGTAGCTCAAGCTACAAGTTGTAATGTAACAACGCCATCAATTACACCAGCATCAGGATATAAAAATGGGTTCTTTGCTACTGAAAAGACTGCATCTTCAGGTACAGCAGGAGCAACTGCTCTAACTGTTAGTGGTACGCCAACATATTATGCTAGTGCATCTAAGAATTCATTTACATTAACATATAAATATGAAAAATCTACAAACGTTTGGGATACATATGCAACAGCAACTTATGAATACCAAGCTAGCGTTGATTTAACTAAACAACCTACTAGAACAGGATATACTTGGAAAGGTTGGAGTTCAACTCAAGGTGGGACTTCAAAACTAGAGACATACTCAATGCCTGCAAGTGATGCTACTATATATGCAATCTTAGTAGATGAAACACCTCCAGCTTGTACATGGTCAACACCAAGTCAAATGAATACTGGAAGTACTCAAAATCTTACCTTAACTTGTACGGATGGAGGTAGTGGTATGCCAGCTAGTCAAACTTTAGCTACTACTAACTTCACAGTAAGTAATGGTAATGGATCAGTTACTAATGTAGGTGCACCAGCTGCTACTACTGGAGGATATACTTACCAAGTTACAGTAAAGGGTGTATCTTCTGGTGGATCAAATGAGTCAAGTGGTACTTTCACAGTTTCACTAAATAAAGATCTTATCAAAGATAATGCTAATAATAAAAATGCAGTAGCAACCTCATCTGCTATTACTGTAAAAGGTTTAACATTTACAGTAAAATACTCAAAAAACGGTACTGGTGTAAGTAGTATAACTGCTGAATCAGGTAGTTGTACAACTGTAGGTTCTAGTACAACTTGTACAGTTACTCCACCAACAATTAATGTTTCAAGTGGATATACTGCTCTAGGTTGGAGTCAAAGTAATGCAGCTACAGCTGCTAAGGGATCTAGTGATACGTATGGGACAACTGGATACGTTCCAGTAGGAACTGTTATCACATTAGCAAGTGATAATAATGGTAAAACTTATTATTCAATTAGTTCAAAAAATGAAATTACCTTGACGGCTAGTTGGAATGCTAACGGTGCTGCATTAAGTAATGGAACTCAATCTACATGTAAATTACCAGTTGTTTATAACTCACAAACTCAAGCAACGACTTGTAATATTACCGCACCAGTTATTACAAGAGCTAATTTCACGATACATGGGTTCAATACTAATAAAGATGCTGATAGTGGTACATTTGCTAGTGGAGCACAGGTAACGCTAACTAATGCATCAGCTAATGGTGCACAAGCTACTGGCCAAACATGGAATGCTATTACTAGTAGGG
>CANQKU010000163.1 GCA_947624535.1 uncultured Bacilli bacterium | reverse complement strand
CCCGCAGGGACTTGTCCTCCCGGCTCAGGAGCTTGAAGGAGATCAGGCTGGCCATGGAGGCGATCAGCGTGCCCAGCCCGCCCAGGTTCACCCCCACGATGAGGGCCCGGTAACGCTTCGTAAAGCCGGAGAGCAGCAGGGCGGCGGGGACGTTGCTGATGACCTGGCTCGCCAGCACGGCGGTGACGCACTCCCGGCCGGCCACCACCCGCTGGAGAAAGCCGTTGAAGGCGGGGACCCGGCCCATGTTGCCGATGAAGATGAAGAAGGCCGCGAAGGTGGCGAGGAGCGCGTAGTCCACCTGGGCGAAGGTCCGCAGGTCCGCCACCGCCACCAGCGCCGCGGTCAGGAACAGGGTGACCCGGAAGTCCAGCAGGTGGGCCACCGTCAGCAGACACAAAGCGAAGGCCAGCAGATAGAGAGCGGCCTTTCGCCTGTCCCCCACCGCCGTGGGCGGGGCCGGTCGGATGGACACCGGGCCCCTCCCCTTCCCCGCCCCGATCCAGACCAGCAAAAGGAGGAAGGAGATGGCGGCGTAAGGGGCCATCAGGGCGATAAAGGACCCCACGCGCAGGCCGGACAGGCTGTGGAGGTAGAGGTTCTGGGGGTTGCCCACGGGAGTGAGCATACTGCCCAGGTTGGCCGCCACCGTCTGGAGGGTCACCACCGGGATGAGCAGGCGGCGCTTCTCCTCCCCGCCCAGCAGGTCCAGGGCGGTGAAGGCGAAGGGGACGAAGGTGATGAGGGCCACGTCGTTGGTGATGAGCATACTGGAGAAAAAGCACAACATCACCAGCAGGGCCACCAGCTCCCGAACCCCCCGGACCCGGTGGAGCATCCGCTGGGCCAGGGCGGCGAACACCCCCAGCCGCTGGAGCCCCGCCATGACCGCCATCAGGCAGAACAGGAGGGACAGGGTGCGCCAGTCGATGTAGTCCAGATACCCCGCGTCCGGGGGCACCAGACAGGCGGAGACCACCGCCAGCAGGGCGGCCACGGTCAGCACCACCTCCCGCCTGCAAAAGGCCAGCACCCGGCCCATCCCACGTTTCACGCCGGTCATTCTGTTCCCCCCTCCACCAGCCGACAGGCCAGGTCGCGGATGTCCTGGGCCGACCGGGCGTTCACGCCCCGGCGCTGGCACCGGGCCATCTCCTGGCGGCGCGCCGGGTCCTCCAGCTGGGCCAGCAGGTCGTCCAGCGCCCCCTCGTCAAAGATACGGCTCATGCCCCGGGCCTCGAAATACCGGGCGTTTATCGTCTCGCACCCCGGGATGGGGGGCAGATGGACCAGGGGGACGCCGGCCACCGCCGCCTCGGTGGAGGACAGGCCGCCGGGCTTGGTGAAAAAGGCGTCGCAGGCGCGGAGCCAGAGTTCCATGCGGCGGGTGGTGTGGAGCAGGAGCAGATCGCCGCCGTAGCGGTCCTCCAACTCCCGGTAGAGCCCGTCGTTACTGCCGCAGATCACCGCCAGCCGGGCCTCCGACCGCTCCCGCAAAAGCTCCACCGTCCGGCCCAGCTGCCCCGCCCCCATACTGCCGCCGGAGAGCAGGTAGAGGGCGCCCTCCGCGTCCAGGCCAAGCTCCCGCCGCGCCTGGGCGCGGGTCATTTCCCGGGAAAAACAGCCGCGGGTGGGGATGCCCAGGGGGTAGAGCCGGTCGGCGGGGACGCCCCGGTGGACGAACTCCTCTTCCAGGTCGGCGGCGGGGATGACGTAGGCGTCGCAGTCGGTCTCCTCGGTGAAGGGGATGCAGGTGTAGTCGGTGGCGACGAAGATGGTCTTGGGCCGGGCCAGGCCGTGGCGCTTCATCTGGGTGGCCACCTCGGCGGGAAAGAGGTGGGGGCAGATGAGCACGTCGGCGGGGTGGTCCCGGAGGTAGTCGGCCAGGGCCAGGGCGGCCCGGTGGTTCAGGTAGTAGACCGGCGAGCGCAGGCCGGAGCGGCTGTAAAGATCCCCCAGGCGGTAGACCAGGCCGAAGCCCTTGGGGGCCTTTTGAGCCAGGGTGACGTAGGTGCGGTCGATGCGGCGCATCCGCCGGGGGGAGGTCAGGGCGTAGGGGTTCATGACGGTGGCCCTGTCCCCCTGGCTCTCAAAGGCCTCCCGCACCGCCTCCGCCGCGGCGTTGTGGCCCCCGCCGGTGGCGCAGGAGAGGATCAGCGCATCCACAGCAACTTCACCTCCGGCCGCTCCCGCTCCTCCCCGCTCTTGTGGAGCCGCAGAAGGACCACCCCCGCCATCAGGCAAAAGCCCATGAGCACCCACCCCGGGCTCCGGCGCAGGGCCAGGGCCAGGGCGGCGCAGAGGTAGGTGGCCCCGGTGCGGTAGAGGTGGGGCGTGATGCGTAAAATGAGGGAGAAAAAGAGGAAGCACAAAGCCAGCGTCACCGCCGGGACCCACCGGGGCATGAGCCCCAGCAGACAGCCGAAGGTGACGGCGATACCCTTTCCGCCGCGGAAGCGGTAGAAGATGGGAAAGCCGTGGCCCACCACCGGGGCGGCCAGGATGAGGGCGGCCCAGAGGGGGCCGGGGGCGGTCAGGCCGCTGTGGGCCCAGCACCAGACGGGCAAAAAGCCCTTGGCCAGGTCCCCCGCCAGCACGAACAGCCCGCACCAGAAGCCGCCGTATGTAAAGGCGTTGGCCGCGCCGGGGTTGCCGTCGGGGCTCTGGGTCAGGATCTCGGGCTTGCGGAAGAGCCTGGCGGCCAGCCGCGCGAAGAGCACACTGCCCGACAGATAGCCCAGGACAGCGGCGAAAAAGGCATTGGCCATGGAGTCAGTCCCTTCTCTGTTCTCAAGTTCCCCCTATTATACTAAAACCCCGCTGAAAAAGCAAATCCGCCCCTCCGGCAAAAAAATCACCGGGAAAGGCGATTTTATGGTAGATTTTTTCCGCCAGGTTTGATATGATGATGGTAACCTAATTTTTGAGGAGGCGATCAGGATGCGAAAGACCAAGATCATCTGCACCATCG
>CANQKU010000162.1 GCA_947624535.1 uncultured Bacilli bacterium | reverse complement strand
GGCTTACTTGCCTCCGCTCAACCCCTGTACGAAAAATATTTTTCGTACAGGGGTTGACTTTTAATAGTTGGTCTTTTTTCTATATAGTTATACTCCCTCTCCGGGGCGCGTCGTCATAAGCTTATACAACTGCGTATTTTTCGGGAACTTGTTCACAAACGGCACGAGCGCGGACCCGACCTTCATCAATCCGCGCCCTGCGTCAACATTTGTGATATACGAAAGCTGCGTGTCCGAGATATTGAGCAGCCCCGCAAGCTTGATTCTGTCGGTTGCCGCCTGATTGAGCATGATAACAAATTCGCTGTTCGCGAGCATCGTCCGTGCTGTATGGCTCTGCAAAAGATCGTCTACATTTTGCGTTATGCCCGTGCAGAAGGCTCCGTACTTTCTCACGCGTTTCCACAAGGTAAAAAGAAAGTTTGCACTGTATTCATGCTGAAACAAAAGGTATATCTCATCTATGAAGATATATGTGTTCCTGCCCTTTGCGCGGTTGACGGTGATGCGGTTCAGTATGCTGTCAAGTACAACAAGCATTCCGATCGGCAAAAGCTGCTTGCCGAGATCAAGGATGTCGTAGCAGATCAATCGGTTATTTACGTCAACATTCGTCTTCTTTGCAAACGTGTTGAGAGAACCGTCCGTAAACAGCTCTATTGCAAGCGCAATATCCTGTGCCTCCGGCTCCTCCTGTTTCAAAAGCTCCGCCCTGAAATCGCGGAGCGTCGGGACTGTGCCGGCGTAACCTCGCTTCTTATAGCTCTTATACACGTTTTTGGTACAGCGGTCGATGATCGACTTTTCTTTCGCTCCGAGGCTTTTGTTTCCGATCAACTGCTCGCACAGAGAGAGGATGAACTCAGATTTCAGGATCAACGGGTCTTCCCCGTCGCCGTACTCACTGTTTATATCCATCGCGTTGATATGATTCCTGCTCGTTGCCGAAATATCAATAATGGCACCGCCAAGCGCCTTTACCAAAGGCGCGTATTCGCGTTCAGGGTCAATTACGATAATATCGCTGTCACCGCCGAGGATCAGATTTGTTATCTCACTCTTTCCCGTAAAAGACTTTCCCGAACCGGAAACACCGAGTATAAACGAGTTGCCGTTCAGAAGAAGGCTGCGATTTGCGATTATCATGTTGTTGCTTATCGCATTCTGACCGTAATACAGCCCATTTTCATGTGAGATCTCCTGAACGCGGAACGGCATAAATACGGCAAGGCTCTCCGTCGTGAGCGTCCTTATAGCCTTTATCTTCCGGCATCCGATAGGCAGTGCGGTGTTCAAACCGTCCATCTGCTGAAATTTCAGCACGGAAAGCTGACACAAATGCCGTCTTGCGGTCGAAAGGAGCGCTTCCGTGTCCGAATCGAGCCGCTCCTTCGACTCCGCCGTATGAACGAGCGATATCGTTGCGCACATCATTCTCTGATCTCGCGTCGTCAAATCATCAAGAAATTCTTTGCTTTCCTTGCGCTGAAGCTCCATTTCATACGGAATAACGGCGGAATAGTTGCTGTTCTGATTCTGTTTCCTCTGCCAGTTAGTGATATTGGTCTCAACGCCGAGCAGCCTGTTTTCAACTTCTCGAACTGCTTCGTCTGTGGGAATAGGCATAATATCAATGGAAAGCAACATGCTCCGGCTCATCTCCGTAAGTTCGGAAACCATGCTGTCCTTGATATACGATGCGTAATCCTTCAAAAACAGAACGCGGACATACTCCTTGTCACCGAGCTTGACATAATCGTCAAACCGTTCAATACTGTCGGGACAGATATAGTCCTTAAAGCTGTGCCCTCTCTGCGCCATTTCGGGCAGATCGAATCTGAAATATTCCTCCTCTCCGGGACGGTAAAAGTCATGCAGTATGCGCAGTCTCTCCGTGGCGTCAAGCTCCGTGCATCTGGAGCCTAACGCCGAAAAATGAGCCGTCAGATCAGAACCGACACGGGCAAAATATGCTCTCGCCTCGTCGATGTCTCTTTTTGCGATCGATATAGTGATATACTTTTCCTGAACGATTCCGTTAGCCTCGGATATCTTTTCCCGGAGCATATCGTTGAACTCGCGGCGATATCCGGTGAGTTCATCGTTTTTCTCGGCTATCAGTATGTCTTTTTCAAAGTCCCGGTGATTCATCCGGCGGTTGCTTATCGTCAGCTTTGTGACAGCGCCGCTGTCGAGACTGTTGAGCAATTCTGAATAACCGAGAAACATTTCTTCTTTGTCCTCTTTCCCGGCAACAAGGTAATTTATATCTTCAAACTTGAATGTCTTCGTAAAGCGGCTTCCGACTTTGAAGATACCGTCCTCGTAGATCGCTGAAATAGGAATATAATCCTGTACGGTTTTCGGAACGGTATATTTCTCTTTGTCCTGACCGAGCAATATTTTAAGTGACTTCATCATAAACGCTTTCCCTCCTTTGCCTCGGATTTCTGCAAAGTATCGTGGTACAAAGTGCCGCACTCAAATTTTACCTTCTGCGGTTCTATGAATTTGCTTCTGATCCATATCCACGCGAACTGTTCGGCAGTAAGCCCGTTATATGTTACGAACCCCATCGCAATAAAAGGGGCAGCGCCAAGCATACACACCCATGAAAGCGTCTCGGTTCCGAGATAAGGTCTCAGTAAAAAATACATCAGAACGGCTGCACCAACACCTACTATGGCGAAAATGAATTGCCGCATGGACAATCCGAAAAACATGGACTCCGTATAGTTACGGATCTCCTTATTGATTTTTATTTCCAAATTGATTCCTCCCCAAAAAGAAAAGCGCCGGAATTTCCGACGCTTTCGGTATTATGAGTATCATCAGAACTCAAGTGCGTTTTCATTCAGCAAAAAATCATAAAGCCCCACATGAACGATGCCCGTTTCATCTGTCCACGACTTCATCGAGGTCTTTGTCACAAGGATCTTTTTAAAAAAATCTCCCGTACTTTTAAGCGGTCTTACCTCTGCTGAAAGCTTGTCAGGATCATCTGCTCTCAAAGCCGACTGTATATAATATTTTTTTGATCCGCGGTTTACCACAAAATCGATCTCGCACTGTTTTTTCTTCTTCTTTCCTGCGGTTGTTTCAACAGTCTCAATTACGCCCACATCAACCATACAGTCGCGGCAGAGAAGTTCGTTATACAGGATATTTTCCATGATATGCGTTTCTTCCTGCTGCCTGAAATTCAATCTTGCATTGCGCAGGCCAACGTCTGCGCAGTAAAACTTTGACGGATACTCAAAATATTTCTTTCCCTTCACATCATACCGTTTTGATTGAGTAAATAAAAAGGCATCTGTCAGGTGATTCAGATACTTGGCGATTGTTGCATCTGACACCTTTACATTCTTTACCGTCATCAACGTCTTTTCAATCTTTGACACATTTGTCAGAGAACCGACAGAAGAGCAGAGTGCGTCGGTCAATTCTTCAAGCACATGTGGAAATTTAACTGTATATCTCTCTGCAATGTCCTTGAAATAGACCTCACTGAACAACCTGTTCAGATATGCCATTTTATCTGCGTCTGTTTTCTGAAAGACGGCGAGAGGCATGCCGCCGTAAAGAGCATACTCTTCATAAGCATCGGTTTTATCTCCGCCTACGGCACCGTAATATTCTTTGAAGGACAGCGGGTATACCCTCACCTCATCGCCGCGCCCGCGAAAAACCGTCATTACGTCTTTAGTCAGCATTTTGGAATTGCTTCCGGTAACATATATGTCCACATTACGAAGACGCATCAATCCGTTCAGCACATTGTAAAGTCTGATCGAGTCGGGATCATCCATCTCCTGCTTCGAAATGGCAAGCTGCACTTCATCGATCATGATATAGTACGTTTTTTTATTATCCGTGATCTTTGAACGGATATATGCGGAAAGCTTATCCGGATTACAGAGCTCCGAATACGAATCGTCGTCGAGTGCCACGGCTATTATTTGCTCCTGCGTAACGCCGCATTGAAGAAGATAATCCTGATACAGATTAAAGAGCAAATAACTTTTACCGCATCTTCTGATGCCGGTAATGACCTTGATCATTCCGTTTTCTTTTCTGTCAATGATTTTTTGCAAATAATGATCCCTTTTTATTTCTCTCTTTTCCATCACGTTGCCTCCGCTAAGAACTTACGGGTATTATCCCCTATATTCAAACTAATCATATCGTATAATGCGGGAAAAGTCAAGTGTAAAGTTTGAACTTAGGTGAAAAGTTCCGTAAATTTTAATTACAAGCCCATCATTTCGCGGACTATCCTGTCAGACATTTTTATGCTTCCTACCAAAACAAGCATATTGAATATCAGCTCGCCGATATATGCCCAGACCTGCGTGACAACTGCCGCTGACGTATCAACAACAGGCGGACTTGAAGCGAATACCGAAAAGATAATACAGGAAAGAACAATGACCGCTCCTTCAAGCAAGACGGAACAGTAGCTTTTTAGAAATGTCTTCCCCACATTTTGAGTTGGCTCTCCGGCAAAAGTAGACAGCGGTATCGGAGCGATCGCGGAATACATATATATCTTGAAAAACCTTCCGTACACGCTCATTATCATTACAAAAGAAAGCACCGTAACGAAAAGACCGCCTATCAGCGTAACAGCCCACAAGGGGATCGATTCCCAAAAACCGCAGTCTTCAATCGCGTCTATCATGGAGTCCGGCAGCACAGATGCTTTACTGCCGCCGATACCGGACGCAGACATAATGTTTGATATGGCTCCCTGTACGATCTCCATCAGCTTCAGCATAAGCTCAAGTCCGTATGTGATCACTCCTTTAGCTATCGCAAATCTTATGAACGCCTTCAGAGCATGTTCGGGCTTTTTCAATTCCGCAAAGCTTCCGCATGTTTTTACGATCCCGATGCAGAAAAACAGGACAAGCAGAGCATAACCAATCGCCTGAAGCGCCCCGTGTATAGAGACAATGACAGTCCATATATTCCCGCCCTTGAAGGTTTCGGGGGACTGCGTGAGCAGCGTCCATATCTCAGAAAGCTTTGAGTTCCAGACATCGAGCGCGTTCTGCAAATTCTGTACCACCCAGTTATCCGACATATCTCGCCTCCTTCCTAAATATTTGTTTGGAGATCACATTACGCCCATTTCGTTGCGGGGCGGAGTGTAAAACATTCACTCCGCCCCGAAAGCATATCAACCTGTGATGAGCGTAAGAATTTCCTTTGCAAACGTAATGACGATACCGCCCGCAACAGTCAGAAAGCCGTTTGCTCTCTGTGACGGGTCATGCGACTTAAGTGACAAACCGATCTGTACGATACCGAATCCGAGCAGGATCAAACCGATCGCGCGGATCAGTCCGAAAATAAAATCGGACAGGTTGCTGACGACCGTGAGCGGATCGCTCGTCGCCGCAAAAGCCGTTATGCACATACTGCACATAAGCGCCGCAGCAAGTACGAAAGTACAGTACGTCATAAATCCCTTCTTGATCTTGCCGTCCGTCAAAATGTCAACGGCGTGTTTCTTTCTGTGAAATACATTCTTCATCAGTGTTTTCCCCCTCATTATTTTTCTCGTTATTGAGTATTTCGTTTACTTCTTCTTCCGTCAGGATCGCATAATCCGACGTTTCGTCGGCATCTGCGTTACATTTTTCGCTAAGCAAATCCCTGTCAAATCTAATAGAGGCATAGTTGTAATGTTTCTTGCCGTGCTCATATGCTTCGCCGTTGCCGTCCGCAGTCAATTCGACGTTCGGATGACGCATGATATCGTATTTGAGATCCATAATCGGACGCTCGCCTCTGATAAAAAGAAGCGCATACTTGTTATCAAGCATGCGCACCTCATCCGGCGTCATAAGTTCTCTCCCCGTGATCTGCCAGTTTGTCGAATAGCTCCCGTTTCTTCCTTTTGACTGTCCGTAGGTGTTCATATCGATGGTTTCTTTGCCGAGAAGCTTTGAAACGTATTCGTGTGTGGACTGCTCGTTGCCTCCGAGATACAAAAATTCATCGCAATTCCCGATCAGTGATTCCCACTGTTTTTCGAAAATCGCCTTCAACTGCGCGAGGTTCTGAACAATGATCGACACGGAAATTTCGCGGCTCCTCATTGTCGATAAGAGCTTATCAAACTCATCAGGCAGCGCGACATTTGCAAACTCATCCATAACAAAATGGACAGGGACGGGCAGCCTGCCGCCGTGAACTATGTCCGCATTGTAGTAGAGCTGCTGAAAGAGCTGAGTGTAAAGCATACCTACGATGAAATTAAAGCTTGAGTCATTGTCCGGAATAACGGCGAAAACAGCCATCTTCTTTTCTCCAAGCGAACCGAGTTCCATCTCGTCTGTCTGCGTTATTCCCGCAAGGCTGTCGAGATTAAATTTTTCGAGCCTCGAAACAAGCGTTATTTGAATCGATTTAAGAGTTTTGCCGGAGCCTGATCTGTAATTGCGGTAATACTTCAGAGCTATATGCTCCGGATTTCGGGCTTCGAGACGATTGAAAAGCACGTCAAGCGGGGACTGGAAATCATCGTTATCCTCACGGACTTCTCCGGCTCTTATCATCTCCATTACCATAGTAAAGTTCTGCTCATACGAAGGTGCCTCGTAATGAAGGTAAAAGATGAGAGATAACAGCAGCATCATTGCCGCCTGATCCCAAAACGGGTCCTGTGTCTGGCTGCCTTTTGGCGTCGTGTTTTTGAAAAGATTTGTTACAAGCTTTTGAACATCGTTGTCGTCATGAAGATACATGAACGGATTGTAGCTGTTGCTCTTATCCATGTTGATAAGGTCGAGGACCTTTATCTCGTATCCTTTGTCTTTCAGAAGATTTCCTGTGTCACGCAGTATCTCCCCTTTAGGATCGAGAACCACAAAACTCGTATTTGCCTGCATGATGTTAGGTTTGGCATAAAAACGTGTCTTGCCTGCTCCCGAACCTCCGCAGACGAGTACATTGAGGTTGCGTCTGTGCTTGCGTCCGTCAAGTCCTATAGATACATTCTGAGTCAGTATCTTATTGAAGGATGCGTCCGCGCTGCTGTATTTTTTGTTCACCGCCCGCGCGCTGCCCCAACACGCCGAGCCGTGTTCCTCTCTTCTGCGGTATTTCCTGTCAGTTGAAATATATATCATGATCCCGAACGCATAAACCGCCGCAAGAAGGAAAACAGTTTTCAAGCTGTTATCGCATAAGTCTATGTGAAACGGATCACGAAAGGCATTCGACAGGTTTCCGATGATAGACGGCAATCCTCCGCCCATAGCCGGCGCGATAAGAAGCGCAAGCCATGTGACGGGGATCAGCCCAAGAGCATACAGCAGTATATTGGTGCGAGAAAGTTTATCTTCCCGCACTGTATCTCTCTTTCCTCTTCTGCTTTTTTGTCGGGGCATCTATGACCTTGACCATGAGCTTGTTGACATCCTCTGTAGGCGTTCCTTCATCTATATAGTCATTTCGTGCGGTCATAATACAGTGAACCATAAGACGGTGTTCGTAATCACTCACCTCGATCACTCTCGTAGAATCCGGCATGGTGCCTCCTTATCTTGCGCCGTTATCGCGCGAAACATTTGCCTTGTTCTGTGCCTCACGCTGGCGCATCATATCTTTAGAAATATCGTTTGCCATATTTCTGATCACGTTCAGGTCGTTGCGGATCTCCTTAGGCTCCATTCCGGCGAAGCGCTCGGACGCATTTCCGAAACTGTAGTTGACATCCTCAAATCCGTATCTCTCGGTGAGAATATATGATGTGCAGTACGCCTGAAATGCACAGTCCTTGCGGCTCATATCTCTTTCGGCGAACCTTGCAACAGCTATCTCCTGAGATAAGCTGCGGAAAATGTCGCCGCCGCAAAGTCCCTGGCGAATATATATCGTGTTGCTGTCAGGTGAATACCGCGCAAGCACATTTGCCGTCTTTTCGTTATCTATGATAACGGCACACGGGGAGGCGGACAGAAGCGCTTTGATTGCTGAACGCTCGTCGTGAAATGCGGGAGGTTCATTTTCCGATCTCATCGATGTCTGCGATATATCGAACACCTTTTTGACGTTTACATTATGGCCGATCGAACCGTCGTCCCTCGTATACTCCTTCCCCTGTTCAAGCATCGTGATTGCGTCCTCACCCCGCTTTATATAGGCTCCTCTGCTCTTCCATGTGTCGAAATCGGCAACTTTCGTTGCTTCGGGGTACTGATACGATATCAGGATCGCGTTGCTTACAGAGCACCTGTCGAGGTTTGCCTGCGCTCTGAGATATGCCTTGAACTGTTCTTCGTTGTTGACCGTCGCTAAGGTTCCCTCGTCAAGCAGTTCATACGCGTCTGCCCTCTCCTGCTTTTTCTTCTCCGCCCATGCTTCGACATCAAAGGGACGGTCATCGGAACCGATTTCTCCGTTTTCTGTAAAGAGATCGTCAAATTCGTTCATCTGTAAATACTCCTTTCTTTTTTATCGGGACTGCCCTGCGCCGCAGCGTAAAGCTTGTCCGCTTGTTTTATCGAGCTTTGCTCTTTTTCTTTTTCGGCGGGGCGACATGTTCGATCACCGGCGAATCCTTCTTTACAGTTCTTGACTTTCCGCTGACATTATGCTTTTTCATGTCGTCTCTGATCTCATCAAGTTCCCGCCTGACAGATCGCCTTCCTTCAAGCTCAGATCTGCCGTCAGTAGAGTCTCTTGAAACTGTTTTTTTCTTTTTGGATGAAGGCTCGGACTGATTCCGGTCCGCAGTCCGAGCCTGCGAGGGGTGTACCTTATGTCCCTCCTCCGGTGCAGGATCGGGTTCACGCATCAGTTCTTCGATGAACTTATCGGGATCGACCTCTGCCGAGTTTCTCTCCGGGGGATTCTGACCGTGAATATTCTTGGATGATTCATTCTCCACCTTGGCCATATCGACCGTTGAAACATTGAGATTCCCGAATATCCTGTCAAACTTTTCTTTGTCCTCAGACTTATACATGATCTCTGTCTTTCCGTCCTTGGAACTGCGGTCTTTCAGTATCGTATAGAGGATTCCGTACTTCTTGGCTTCCGTACAGAATTTTTTGAGATCTTTGTCTGCAACCTCTACAACATCGAGTTTTTTGCCTGACCGTGCAAGATTGACAAGCCTTATCGACCCTTTAGTGCGGTTCGTCTCTTTCATAGCACTGCTCACTGCTTTAATGATAAGCTTCGCAGCTTTATGTGCTCCTGATCCGGTCACTTTGAGAGCTATTTCAGCTCCGTTCAAACTCATTCTTACGATCTGATCCGCAGCGTCCGCTGATGTGTTCATTATGCAGCACCTCCTGTTCCGCAAATTTAAAAGCGGTCTCATGTTTTCACACAGAACCGCTTCACATATTATATTTGGACAATCTGTTTTCCTTTCGCTCAACACGTCAGATCTGCTTTTCCCGTGTTTTTGCCGTCTGCTCTTTTTCTCCCGACATACCGCGAAGATCGTTATTCTCTATCCGCCGTAAGTTGTCTCTGACACTCTTGCTGCGTTCCAAGACCTCATCGCAAGTTGTTATTTCCCGTCTCAGTTTTGCGAGCCTCCTGTTATAAATGTCAATGTTATACCGTGCTTTGCCTGCTTCGGTATCATCTCCGGCTCTCAAAGCGCGCCGCAGCGCATTTCGCATATCGTTGCGAAGTCTGATATTTTCGTCGATTTTCCGCATGGCTTCCTCCTTATATCTCATGACATCCTCCCCGGTTTTCAGGCCGTGATCGACGACAAGATCGAGGGAATCCATATAAAGGCGCATCGCGCTCGTATCGCGGCGCACGAGATAATATATCCTCATATTTGCCTTCGGGCGCTCCTTAACGGCGACGAGCGCTCTGTTGTAGCACCTGTAAAGCGAAATATATGTCATGTTATCGACGCGCTCATCTTCGTCTTCAAATATCTGCTGCGGATCTTCCTGCGGCACCTTTTCAGGCAGCTCGGGATCATTGTTTGCATATATCCTGTCGATAATGTCACTGATATCATATCCGGGACCCAAAGACCTGAATCGCACAAACCGTTCGCTTCCTGCCTGCTTGATTTTCGGGTACTTTCCGCGCTGGTCTATAATGAAGCCCATCTGATCCATGAAATCGAGAAACTGACGTGTGGACTGGGATGCTTTAACGGCGACATCTATAGCCTCGCGTATAATGCCTCTGACTGTTGGATTTCCTTCCTGCTCCGCTTTCCACTCACCGTAATTGATCCCCTTGCCCGAAGGCTTTTTTATGACCGACAGCCCGTTTTCACGGCAGAGCCGGTCGCTGACCTCGCGCATTTTGCAGTAATCCTTTTTTGTGCGGTGAAACTTCTTTCCGTCTAAAAATGAGACGGTATTGATGACAAAATGATTATGGATATGAGAAGCTTTATCTGTATGAGTCGCAACTATCACCTGATATTTGTCTCCCCACAGCTCATTTGCAAGCTCCACGCCTATCCGATGTGCAAGCTCCGGCGATACCTCTCCCTGCGCAAAGCTCTGATAACCGTGATATGCGACCGTTCCTCCGCACTTATTGTATTTGATCTTGTATGCCATCATTTCTTCCTTCGCTGTGTTGATCGCACAGTTCAGCCCCGTGACAAAATGAAGAGATTCTGTAGCATTGTCACGGCTGACATATCCGATCAGATCGTTCATGGCGTTATCGGGATCGGTATCATCATTTCCGGTTCGGATGATCTCCCTCCTCGCAGTTTTCTCAGAATTTATCGCGTAGAGTATGAGCTTGCCGATATATCCCTTGATACGCCAAAGAGATGTCGTTGCCATATCGGTTACTCTTTTGACGGAAGCACAACCGCTCTCGTTATCTCACGAATGGCATCATCAAGCATACGGACAGCTGCATCATACTTTCGGGTGTCGATCATATTGAGCGTGTGCGCCTTGACCGCTATTTGATTCAGATTGTTTCCTATAGCGTAAAGCGACTTCATCATCGAGAAATAGTCGGGCGGCGGTGCATCTCTCGGATGGATGCCGCTTATCATCTGTCTGAGATATGCTTCCCGCGAAAGACCGCTCCTTGCAACATTTCTGTTGAAGGATTCCGCCTCTTTCTCATTGAGCCAAAACTGTATGTGAATGTTTCTCCTTCTCATTTTCTGTTCTCTCCGTTTGTCTTGCTGATCTGAAACAGACACATGACAAATATCCCGACAGAGCCGCCGAGAACCATTCCCGATAAAAATACAAGCACAGTGGTCATTTTCCGAAAACATCTCCTTTCATTTGATTCAGTGGTAAAAAAACATGTGCGGTATAATTTCACGCGAGTGAATTTCATGTGCAGAAGGGGTTTCAGGGGCAGCGCCCCTGACAAGCTGCCGTTGTGGTATCACAACGGCGATGCTTGCGAGTTTTAGGATCATAGCAGATCTATCATCTGATACTATCTTGAGTCCCGGCTTTCGGAGACAGGCACATGTGACTTCAGTTCATTAACAGTTCTGTCGTAATCCTCTTCCGCAATATAGCAGTAGTCGATTTTCCAAGGATCTCTTCCCCGGATATATCCGTCGATTCGGACGTTCTGATCCGTTCCGTCAAGACATGATGCGAAAATCGAATATCCTGCCTGACCTGACATAAAAGCCTTGTTCCTGCTCGAAACACAGTATGTGCGTGATGTGAGGCAGTATGACCGATTGAAGCTGTCGGCGCTAAAGACGATATATCCGTTTATCGGTTTTAACCCATTTTCATTCACAGCCGTAAACAGATCGTGCATTTGATAGAAGTCAATGATTTTTTTAGGTGTTATGTCTTCCGCCTCAATGGAGACTCCATCAAATTGCTCTGCTCCGAGAATATATACACCGTTTTCCCAATCTTCTTCTACCTTGTCTATGGCTTCCTGTTTTGATTCCGCACTGACCTCCAAGTCCATGCGCAGCGTCTCTGTTATAGTTACATTATATTTGTTCAACGCGCTGCCTCACGTTCCGGATCAAACTTGATCGCGTGAATATCGCCGTTCAACTTCAAAAACCGTTCCGGCAGAAGAAATTCCTTTTTGTATTTCTGCATCATGTCCTCCGGCAGCGACCTGAACTCGTAAGTGCTGCAATCACATATGAAGAAGCTCCCGAAGATTACATCCTCTATTTTTCCTTCTTCGTCGTAAATGGCGCGGTTCGGGGTCTTGCCGTTTATCTTTCCTTCATCGTCACAGACTATGACTACCTGATCGCTGAACGGATAGTATGTTTCGATCGTGCCTCCGACAGCCGCCTGAAGATCTTCAAGCTTTGTACCGATCTCCTTTTCATATGCTCTTTTGCCCGGTTCGACCATCAGGACCTTTATACGTTTTGGATGATACGGTTCGGCTTCGTCCCTGTCAAACTCGACTTTTTCAAAACCGATGGAATCACAGAAATAGAACCCCGGGGTCACTTTATCTGAATCTACGACTTCAACGATGTCAGACACAGACATCGATCTTCCGTTGTGGCCATCAGGACAATCACGGTTGAACATATAGAATATATCCTCAAGCCCGTCACAGCTGACATCGCCGTCGTACACACAGTCATATATTTCGCTTTTGATTTGTGTGTCTTCGTATTTCTTCTGCGTATTCGCAAGGTTGAAAAACATTACTTTATCATCGTCACGGTCGGGATCGATTTGATAGATTCGTATTTTCATCGCGTACACTCCTTTACTTTTTTTAATTCGTTCTGCAAGTGATCGTTATAGTCTTTTCCGCTCGGCGGCGGCTGATCTATTACTCTGTACCTGTCTTGCAATGCGTC
>CANQKU010000161.1 GCA_947624535.1 uncultured Bacilli bacterium | reverse complement strand
CATATTCAATTTCCTCTATAGCGGAAATTCCACAATCCACTGTAATCATTAAAGTGTTTTTCTCTTGCACTAATTTTTGAATTGCTTCTTTATTTAGCCCATAGCCTTCCTCTAACCTACTTGGAATATACTCTGATACTAACGCATTTCTTTCTAATAAAAACTTCTTTAATACAGTTATACTCGTAATACCATCTACATCATAATCTCCATAAATTATAATCTTTTCTTTATTTTCTATAGCTTTTATAATTCTTTGTGCAGCCTTTTCCATATCTGGCATTAAAAAAGGATTATGAAAATCGTTTCTTGTTGGCCTTAAAAACAAATCAATTTCTTTTTTATCGAGCAAATTTTTATTCACCAAAATTTTAGCAAGTAAAGTGCTAACATGATATTCTTTTGCAATTTTCATTACTTCTTCTTCGTCTGCCACATGGCATTCCCATTTTTTATTCATAATTTCCTCTTCTTCTAAACAATTTTCTCTATTTTATACTATTTTTCATTATTTTAAAAGAGTTTTTTACAAATTTTATATTTCAGGGACGGGGCAAAAAATATAAAAGCTTATATATAACTTTGATAATTTTGTCATTTACATTTCTCTTTTCTTTAAAATATTAGATATTTTATTAGGGTACACTCCTAATTTTTCCGCTATTTGCTTTTGTTTATAACCTTTTTTTTGCATACTTACTACAAAATTATATAAAGTAATTGTATTATTTTTTATCTTATCTAATTTCAAATTATTTTTTATCAAATAATTTTTTATTGCTATTTCAAAATTATCTTTGTTATTATCTACATCCATTATTTCAACATCAACTTCTTCCATATTATTAAATATTTGAAGATATCTTTCATTATTTTCAAAAACTAATTTTATTATTTCATTATCAATGTAACCTTGTTTTTCTTTAAAATCACGATAAGATGAATAAATATATTCTGATTCTTTTTTTACCAAACCTGCCTTGACTGGATTCATATGAATATATTTTATGCATTTTAATAAATATTCTCTATCATATATATACTGGCTTTTATACCTATCTCTAAACAAATAGCCCACTCGATTATGGCATTTATTATAATCCATAGCATAAATAGAATTTATTTTATGCATATATTGTGAAATTTGATTGACATCCTCTGAATAAATGATAAAATGAGCATGATTATTCATAATGCAGTATGCAATTATTTTTAATTGATAGTTTAAATGATATTTTTTCATAAGATACATATATTTTTCTTTATTATCTTTTTCTTTAAAAATATATTCTTTATTAATTCCTTGTATCATAATATGAAAAAAACCGGAATGAAAAGTTTTTCTTGAAATTCTTGACATAATTCTCCTTTGAAATAAATTTAGATTAACATAATTTTTATATCATATATTGATACTATATGCAAGCTTTTTTCATCTACTTATTTTTACATTTTTCGTCATAAATTTTATTAAATTATTCACAGATTTTTATATTTTTTGCCCCGTCCCTGTAATATAAAAAAATAGAGTTAGCTTTTTAACTTTTGCTAATTCTATTTTTTTATATTTATATAATTAAATTATTCACATACTTTTATATTTTCTGCCCCGTCCCTGTAATATAATTAGATTTTTAGGACTCCTCCAATTGTTCTATTCATAGCTTCATCATGGTTATGATTAGATAAAATAGAGGCTCCTCCTGCAAGTACTACTACATCTCCTTCTTGTACATAGCCACGTCTTTTTGCTTCTTCTATGCCTTCTGCTATTATGTCATTTGGCTTTGTTTTATTTTTTATTAGGATTGGTGTTGTATTCCATGCAAGTGCTAGTTGACGATAGGTTTTTTCGTTTTTAGTTAATGCGTAAATTGGACAAGATGGTAGGAAACTTGCTAATACTCTTGGGGTATTTCCTGTTTCGGTGTAAGCAAAGATTGCTTTTGCTTTCATTTCCATCGCTGTTGTTGTTACACTATGATTTAAGTTAAATTCATAGTCTAGGTTACTTAAGTCGTGCTCTCTTCTGGTAAATCTTTTCCAATATTTGATGTAGTCCTCTACTGCTAATGCTATGTGGTTCATGGTTTCTACACATTTTATTGGGTATTTTCCCATAGCACTTTCTCCTGATAGCATAATGGCTCCTGTGACGTCAAAGATGGCATTTGCTACGTCGCTCACTTCTGCTCTTGTTGGATTTGGATTTTCTGTCATGGAATCTAACATTTGAGTTGCTGTAATAACTAATTTTCCTGCATCATTGCATTTTTGAATGAATCTTTTTTGCATGATTGGTACTTCATAATATGGTATTTCTACTCCTAAATCTCCTCTTGCTACCATAATTCCGTCACTTACTTCTATAATGTCATCTAAGTTATCGATGCCTTCTTGATTTTCAATTTTAGCAATGATTTTAATTTTTTCTCCCCCATTTTCATCTAGTACTTTTCTTATCGCTAATACATCTTCTTTTGACCTTACAAAGGAAGCTGCTACAAAGTCAAAGTCTGCTTTGCATCCATCTTTTAAGTCTTGAATGTCTTTTTCTTTTAACGATGGTAAGTTTACATGCGTTCCTGGTAAGTTAATGCTTTTTCTATTTCCAAGCATTCCACCATTCATAACTTCACATACCACATCTTTATTACGAATTTCTTTTACTTGTAATTCTATTTTTCCATCATCTATTAAAATTTGTGTTCCTACTTTTATGTCTTTATATAGTTCTTTATAGCTAATGCTTACTCTTTCTCTATTTCCTATAAGATCTTCATGAACTAAGGTAAAAATATCGTGTGCTTTTAATTCTACTGGCATTTGTTCTAATATTCCAGTTCTTATTTCTGGCCCTTGCGTATCTAAAAGCAAGGCAACT
>CANQKU010000160.1 GCA_947624535.1 uncultured Bacilli bacterium | reverse complement strand
AATGATGTTAAGACCGCAATATGTGATATTTTCGGCAAATATAATTTTAATAAACTTGTGTTCGGAGCAATAAAAAATAATCCCGTAACAGAAAAGTATATCAAGTATATTAAAAGGCACTGCGGTCGGCAAGTGGGTACATATAGTAATCATATTAAACTCAAGTCCGGAAAAATATGTGATTACATAGTATTTGAGTTATCTAAATTCTGTTTTGATTATGTTAGAAATTTTGTTATACCAAGCAAAAAAGGAAACGTATATTACTTTTAAAGGAGGAAATTTTTAATGAACAACAAAGAAGTATCCGAACAGCTTTTGCAAGCAGCACAACTTTTACAGTCAGCTGCTGAAAAACTGCAAGCGGAAGAAACTGAAAACACGCAAGCCGAACAGCAGGAAACCGAACCGGATATACAGCGTGTGCCACTTGATAAGTTTTACCGAAGAATCGCAATTGATTCCAGTGCAAAAGCTACCGTAACTTGGGAAATCGAACATAACTCTAACATAGACGAATGGCGATTTGCAAATAACAATTATTTTGCGGACGAGACAACCGCTCAATCGTTAGCAGACAAAATAAATTTCCTTATGGAATTACAAAGATACCACGATATTTATTGCCCGGATTTTGTACCTGACTGGAATAAGTCAAATACAGATAAATATTGTATATATTTTCATCATTTTTTTGGTGTGTTTATGTGTAATAGGGCATTTTGCTGTGAATCTAAAGAGACGGTATATTTCCCATCGTCCGAAATTGCTCAAAAAGTCTGCGATCGCCTGAATAAAAAGTACGGCTACACTAATAAAGGAAAGGAGTGATCCAATGTATTTTTCAAGAATAAAAGAGATCGAAACGGAACTTTCCAATATATCCGAACGTAAAAAAGTATTGGAAACAGAACTTTCGGAACTCAAAGAAAAGCAAGAAAAAGAAACCGATCTGCCGCGTGTAGAAAAAGGATTTTATTCTCACATAAAAATTAGTGAAGTGGATACGTATATTGCGCAAAAAACAGATGATCTTGATATGATAGATGATTATCTATATTATGGTAATAATTATTTTCCTGAACAATATGAGGATTTTGCATTAGACATAATTGACAAATTCAAGTTCATATTATTCCTTGCCAGACAGAAGATGATTTACTGTCCGGACTATAAACCAGACTGGAACGATAGCGAAAGCAAATGGTTTGTTTATTTCGATCACAAATGTAATAAATTCTGTGTTGGTATCTTCAATTACTGTGAAACAAAAGAAATTGTTTATTTCCCAACAGCAGAGATCGCACAAAAAGTGTGTGACAAACTCAATGAACAATTACGAAATAAGGAGGGGGAATAGTGTAATGCCGCAGTATGCAATTCTGAAAAAAGGATACAGAGAAGAACTGCCACAAGTAGCCGACGCTATATTTGAAATCGTTGGGGAAGATGTAGTGACGCACACATCTCCTAACCCAATATCTCTTCCTGAGCGTCCATCTTTTCTCTACCAAAGATATGAAGTATACGATCTGAAAGTTGTTGATAACGCTTTACCCTGTTATATGGGAATGATTTTCACAATTCCTAAAGACCAAGTACGTTTGGGTAAGAAAGTACATATGGAAACCACACAAGAAGAACTCGACAATTTTCTTTCCGGAAATGATGATATACAACGTTTATCAAGACCATCACAATGATGTTTATATATAAAGTGTTTTTTAAATTTCGAGAGGACGATGTGAATTGCTTGTATGATTGATAACGAATTTTGTGAAAGGAGCGGTAATTTATAAAAGCACATATAACTTATGACGAAAAAGAGAAACAATTAAAAGAGACATTTGAACATCACTTAAAAAAGCAGTTAGCTATCGGTATGTCTTATGGTTCAAAAGCGACCGCACAGGTCATTATGGATATGTTTAAAGAACATGAATTATCTGATACCGCAGAGATAGAACAGCTTACAGAGGAAGAAAAAAGTGAATTATTAACAAAGATATATCACTTTATAAGCGTAACACTGGAAAATAGTGTAGACGAACTTGCAAAGACCATTGAAGAAATAAAAGAAAAGGTCAAAAATTTTAACGAGAAAACGGGGGAATAATTATTATGGATACAATAAATAACGCGACCAATCTGAGAGAAGCCTATAACAAGGTAAATGTCACAGGCATTTTGTCCGAGAAGGATATCAAGGAAGAAATCAATGAAGGCATTAAATATCTGACAGGCAGTCTGACTATCAAGACTTCCGAAGTCAATTTTGTAAGATTCAATATCAGAGTAGCCGAAAAGAAAAAGGACGGTTCTGCTAATCAGATCTATTCAAGTATGCTGACGGTCAAGAACGAATATAAGTCTATAGCCGATGTCGGCGAAGCAGAAGCCGATAAGGTCAGTGTCAGTGCAAAGCAGGGCATCAATATATACCGCTCTTCAAAAACCGGTAAATCTATTGTGGGATTCAAGAGCAATTTCTTTAACAGAGTAAGAAGTGAAGAAGAATATACTCCTAAAGCCGAATTTGAAATTGAAGTCTATATCAAGAATATTGCTTACGAAATGAGCAATGGCGAACAGACTGGCAGAGTTCTTGTTTATGGACTTGTTCCTACATATGGCGGCGGTATTGAGGATATCACTCTTGTTGCTGATGAAGATATAGGCGAAGCAATAATGGACACCTACCAACCGGGACAGACTGTAGAATTCTTTGGCGATATTATTAATAACAGAATTGAAACATCTGTTGAAATTCCAATGGCAATAGGCAAGCCGAGAATTGAAAAAACCGTTACTTATAAAAGCGATATGCTTATAACAGGTGCTTCCGTTGCGTATGAAGAAGGCATTTCTGCCGTTGCTCCATATGATAAAGCGGCAATAGACAAAGCACTGCAGGAAAGAGAGACTAAAGCAGCCT
>CANQKU010000159.1 GCA_947624535.1 uncultured Bacilli bacterium | reverse complement strand
GGTGCTGCTAGAGTTATAATTAAACCTGCTGCAGCTGGTACAGGAGTTATTGCTGGAGGATCTGTTCGTGCTATTCTTGAATTAGCTGGAGTTCGTGATATTGTTTCAAAGTCCCTTGGAGCAAGAACTAAATTAAATATGGCTAGAGCTGCGTTAAATGCACTTACATCAATTAAAACACCAGAAGAAGTTGCTAAATTACGTGGTAAGTCAGTAGAGGAGATATTAGGATAATGAAGTTACATGAATTAGAACAAAACGTTGGAGCTAAGCATCGTAAAAAACGTGTTGGACGTGGATCTGGAAGCGGTTTAGGAAAAACATGTGGACGTGGTCAAAAGGGACAAAAAGCACGTAGTGGTGCAAGTATTAATCCAGTGTTTGAAGGTGGACAATTACCATTATATAGAAGATTACCAAAGAGAGGTTTTACCAACGCATTATTCAAAAAAGAATATGCAGTAATCAACGTTTCAGATTTCAATATCTTTGATAATGGTACAGTTGTAACACCTGCATTACTAAAAGAAAAAGGAATAATCAAAAAACAATTAAGTGGAATTAAAGTATTAGGAAATGGAAATTTAGAAAAGAAAATTACTATTCAAGCTAATAAATTTTCAACTAGTGCTTTAGAAAAGATTAAGGATTCAGGAAGTAAAGCTGAGGTGATCTAAGATGTTTAAAACCATGAAGCAATTATTTACTTCTACCAATAAGGATTTGAGACATAGAATTTATTTTACCCTAGGAGCTTTATTAATCTTTATTTTAGGAATTTCTATTCGTGTTCCTGGAACTGAAGATTTAGAAGGTAATTTAGGATTTCTAGAGTTATTAAATACTATGGGTGGTGGAGCCTTAAAAAACTTTTCTATATTTGCTTTAGGGGTTATGCCGTATATTACAGCATCAATTATTATGCAGTTATTGCAGATGGATATTATTCCCTATTTTACAGAATTGAGAAAACAGGGACCTACAGGTCGTCAAAAACTAAATCAAATTACAAGATATATAGGAATTGCTTTTGCATTTATTGAAGGTTATGCTTTTGCCTTCTCATTCATTGGTAAAAGTGGAAACCCTATCGAATATTTATATATTGCAACAGTCTTAACAGCTGGTACAGCATTCTTATTATGGCTAGGAGATCAAATTACACAAAAAGGTATCGGTAATGGAATGAGTTTAATCATCATGGCTGGTATCATAGCCACTCTTCCACAAATGTTTGTAACAGCATTCCAAAGTTTAGTTACATTCGATACTGTTCAAGTAACTGCTTTAGGTATTACTAAATTTATCTTGTTTGTAGTAGTATACTTTGCTATTGTGATTGGAATGATTTTTGTACAAGAGTCAGAAAGAAGAATACCTATTCAATATGCTAACAAGTCAACTAGTGCATATGGAAAAGCATCTCAATCTTTTATGCCAATTAAGATTAATACAGCAGGAGTTATACCAGTAATCTTTGCATCTAGTTTAATCTCTGTTCCAGGAATTTTAGCAAGAGTAATTAACAATGATACATTCTCAAAAGTTGTATCCAAATACTTATCTTATACGACACCAGTAGGATTTATCATATATGTAGTATTAATATTCTTATTTGCTTACTTTTATACATTTATTCAATTGAAGCCAGAAGAATTTTCAAAAAATCTTCAAGACAATGGTGGATATATTCCAGGTGTTAGACCAGGAGATGAAACAAAAAAATATGTAAGCAAGGTACTATCTAGATTAACAGTTTTAGGTGCAGTATTCTTAGTAATCATTGCAGGTATTCCTATAATTTTTGCTAATTTTACTAGTTTACCTACTACCGTTTCAATAGGTGGTACAGGATTATTAATTGTTGTAGGTGTTGCCTTAGAAACTTATAAGCAATTAGAAGGTAGTTTACTTGCTAGAGGATATAAGAGGAGTTATCGAAGACGATGAAAAATATCATGTTCATTGCTCCCCCAGCTGCGGGTAAAGGAACTCAAGCTGACTTGATTGTTGAAAAATATCATATTCCTCATATTTCAACTGGGGATATCCTAAGAGATATCTCAAAAGAAAATAGTGAAATTGGTCACTACGTTTCAGAAGTATTATCCAATGGAGGTTTAGTCAAAGACGATATAACCGATCAATTAATTGAAAGAAGATTAAAACAAGATGACTGTAAAAATGGTTATATCATTGATGGATTTCCTAGAAATATTGATCAAGCCAAAATCTATGATAAGATTTTAGAAAAACTTGGCTATAAAATGGGATATGTATTTTTAATCAGCATTGATGAAAAAGAGCTAGAAAAAAGAATAACAGGGAGAAGAGTTTGTGAGAATTGTAAAGCTATTTATAATATTAATAGTGAAATTCATTCTCCAAAAATAGATTCGACATGTGATTTATGTGGAGGTAGATTATATCAAAGAAAAGATGATAATATTGAAGCATTTCAACATCGTTATCAACTTTACTTAGAAAAAACTGAAGCAATAATTAATCACTATAAAGAACAAGGTGTATTATATGAAATTGATGGAAATGGTACAACCGAAGAAGTTTTTCAGGCAATTGATCGTATCATAAGTGGAGATGATGAAAAATGATTACCGTGAAAAGCGAAAGAGAAATTCAGTTAATGAAAATTGCTGGTCATATTGTGTATGAAACCCATCAATATTTAAAACCCTATTTAAAACCTGGGATTACAACCAAAAAAATAGATGACTTAGCAGATCAATTTATTAGAAGTAAAGATGCTATTCCTTCTTGTAAGAATTATCAAGGTTATCCAGCAGCTATTTGTATATCCGTTAATGATGAAGTAGTCCATGGAATAGCTAGCAATAGAAAATTACAAGATGGAGATATTGTTACTTTAGATATTTGTGCATGCTACAAAGGTTATCATGGTGACTCTGCTTGGAGTTATCAAGTAGGTAACATTGATGAAGAAAAAACTCATCTGATGAAATATACTGAAGAAGCCTTATATGTTGGTCTTAAAGAAGTAAAACCAGGAAATAGAATAGGTGATATTGGAGCGGCTATTGCTAATTTTGCTCAAGAGCATCATTTAGGAGTAGTCAAAGAATTATGCGGCCATGGCATAGGACAAGATCTTCATGAAGATC
>CANQKU010000158.1 GCA_947624535.1 uncultured Bacilli bacterium | reverse complement strand
GATACACTATCTTCTTATGTTAAAAGGTATGGTAAAAAGAATAAATAGGTTAATAGTGAGGGCAAAAAACGTGCAGTTTTATCATAAAATTGTTGCATTTTTAATAATAATTTAGTATAATCTTAATTGGTACATTTTATATCCCCACATAAATTAAGCCGTGGGAAAGCTTGATTTAATTAAAGGAGAAAGAAATATGAATAGTTTTATGCAAAAAAAAGAAACAGTAGAACGTAAATGGTATGTCATTGATGCGGCTGATAAGCCATTAGGTAGAGTTGCATCTTTAGCTGCTACATATTTGAGAGGAAAAAATAAACCTACATTTACACCACATATTGACTGTGGAGATAATATCATTATTATCAATGCTGAAAAAGTAAAATTAACAGGTAACAAAGAAGAGAAAAAGATTTATTATAATCACTCTATGTATCAAGGTGGTCTAAGAGAAAGAACTGCTAAAGAAATGAGAGAAAGATATCCAATTGAAATGGTTGAAAGAGCAGTCAAAGGTATGCTTCCTCACAATCGTTTAGGACGTCAAATGTATAAGAAGTTATTTGTTTATGTAGGTAATGAACACAAGCATCAAGCTCAAAAGCCTGAAGTGCTTGAGGTTAAGTAGGAGGGTAACGTATGGCAAATAAAAATATATATACTGGTACTGGACGTAGAAAAACTAGTGTAGCTCGTGTTACATTAACACCAGGAAAAGGAAAAATTACAATTAATGGACATGATGTAGAAGAATATTTTACTGATAAATTACTAGTTTTAAATTTATGTCAACCATTAGAAGTTACAAAAACAAAAGATATGTTTGATATTACTGTAAAAGTAAAAGGTGGAGGTTTATCTGGTCAAGCAGGAGCAACTCGTTTAGGTATTACACGTGCATTACTAGCATTTGATGCAACTACACCAAGTGACTCTGAAAATAGTTTTAGAAAAATCCTAAAAGTAGAGGGATTTATTACTAGAGATGCTCGTAAGAAAGAACGTAAAAAACCTGGTTTAAAGAAAGCACGTCGTGCACCACAATTCTCAAAACGTTAATATTGTATTCAAGACCCTATTTGTTTAGGGTTTTTGTTTTGTTGTAAAATTAATTGATATGAAAAATTTTTTGTGTTATGATGATTTTAGTATTATATTAGGAGGATTTATATGGAATTAGAAATACTAGAATACACATTAAATGAACTTAAAAATAAAAATATTGATACAGAACAAGCTAAAAATATTATAAATTATCATATGGATAAAGAAACAGCTGAAGAGTTAACTTTATTACTTGATACAGTAAAAAAATATAACTTTGATGAGTCATCAATAGAATCACCATATAATATAGTTATTGCTGGTGCTGAAAAAAGAACGATTAAAGAGTTAATTAAATTAATAGAAAAATACGCTGAAAGTAAATTCAATTACACTGTATATAAAGCCGCAACAGATGAGGGTATCTTAGAAAAAAGAACAGTAGATGATCAATTACAAATGATGGATATGATATTAAAAAGAAAAGGTGATGGTCTTCAAGAAACTATATATCATTTAGAGCAAAAACCTAATCTATTAGAAAAAAGAACTGGAAAAGAACATATGCAATTAATAGATAGATATATCAAAGATCGTTCATATGCAACGTATTGGCTAATAACAAATAAAGAAGTCATAAAAGCAAGAACAGGAGAAGAGCATTTAAAACTAGTGGATAAATTAATAGAACATAAATGTACTACTTCTATGTCAATTATAGCAGAAAATTATTATGTATTAAAATTAAGAAATCTAGATGAACAATTGCAATTGATGGATAGAGTAGCCCAAGAAACAAAGAGGCAATTTGAAGAAAATGTACGCGAAGTAGCAATAAATCAAAACGTATTAGAAAGAAGAAATATAAAAGAACAATTACAATTAATGGATGCAGTAAGAGGCATTTCTCCATATAATGATTCTTTAGTTGAATTAGCAACAAATCTAGGCGGATTAAGTTTCGGAGGGGGCTATTCTGGTATATTAGATAAAAGAACTTGTGAAGAACAATTAAAATTAATTGCTAAGGTAAAAGAAAGTTTCCCTTATGAGTATTATGCAATTGAAATAGCAAAAAATTCTGGAGTATTACGATATAGAAATATAGAACAACAATTACAATTGATGGATCAAGTAATTGAAATAGCAAAAAATAGGAAAGATTTTGATAAAAAAATACATAGAAATATGGAAAAAATCTATAATGTAATTACAAATACATATGTTTTAATATGTAAAAAACAAAAAGATCAATTAAGACTAATTAATAAGATAAAAGAAAGTAATTATAATCAAGAAGTTAGTGATATGGCCATAAATGAATATGTTATAAAAAATAAATCCATAGAAGAACAGTTAGAAATGATGGATATTTTAATGGATGGTCAAACAACACCATATATAGAAAATATGAAAAATACTAAACCAACGGTAACAAATTTGGATCGTGTTATTCACTTTATGGATAGAGTAGAGAAAAATATATTCCCTGAAGAATATCATGGTGGAATTAATATAAAAGGTGCCAGCTATTATCCAGTTAAAAGCAAAAGACGCAAATATGTATTTGGCAAAGATTATTAAGAAGTGGAGCATCCATTTCTTTTAGTCATAAAATTAATTGATATGAAAAATATTTTATGTTATGATAAATTTAATATTTTGTTAGGGGGATAAGAAAGATGAAACTGGAAACATTAAAGCAATTAGTAAATGAAATTAAAAGTATAGATATGGACATAGAACAAGCTAAAAATATAATAAATGATTTTGATGAAAAAACGGATGATGAGATTAATTTATTATTAGATTTATTAAAAAAATATAATTTTAATGAATATGTCTATGACATATTAGTGACTAATGAAAATATATTAAACGAAAGAACT
>CANQKU010000157.1 GCA_947624535.1 uncultured Bacilli bacterium | reverse complement strand
TCAGGTTGCTCGCGTCGCCAATATTGACGGTGCCATTGTTGGTCATGGTCACGCCCGCGCCGATATGCAGGGTTTGATCGTTCTTCACGTTCAAGGTCTTGCCCGACTGGATATTAAAATCATATCCAGGCACTGGCGCACCGTATATCTCGCCAGTGTTCCCGTTAAAAATAATGCCGCTCCAGCTTGCCTGCTGGCTCGTATCCGCAATACTGTCGTCAACATACTGGCTGCTGGCGAAGATCACGGCGTTGCCGCTTTCCCCGGTAGAAAAGCTGCCATCGTTGCCGCCATCCTGTCCGCCGCCGATACTGGCCACGTAGGTGTCTCCGTTCGCGGTAACGGTTCCTCCGTTGATCGTGACGGTCCCACCATCACCACCGTTCCCGCCGCCGATACCGGCAGCATCGGTTCCTCCTTTCGTGGTGACAGTTCCGCCGGTGATCGTGACGGTCCCACCGGCGCCATTTTGCCCGCCGCCGATACCGGCCCCTTCACTGCCTCCGTTCGCGGTGACAGTCCCGCCGGTGATCGTGACGGCCCCACCAGAGCCTTTTTCTCCGCCGCCAATACCAGCTCCATAGGTGCCTCCGGTCGTTTTGACGGTCCCGCCGGTGATCGTGACAGTTCCACCGTTACCGTTGTCCCCACCACCGATACCAGCGCCGCCACGTCCCTGCGCGGTGACGTTTCCTCCGTTGATCGTGATGCTTCCACCATCACCGGCGCTCCCACCGCCGATGCCGGCGCCACCTACTTGTCCTTTCGCGCTGACGGTCCCGCCGTTGATCACGATGGTCCCACCGGCACGATCACGCCCGCCGCCGATACCGGCGCCGGCGCTGGTTCCTTCCGCGGTGATGTCTCCGCCGTTGATGGTGACAGCCCCACTGCCACCATCGTGATTGCCACCGATACCGGCATTATAAGAATTGCTGGTCGCCTTTAACTTACCCGTTTGTCTCGTCTGGCCGTAGATGGTCAGGCTGTTGCCCTCAGATACTTCAATGCCACTCTTCGCGGTCAGGGTGAAGCCGTCTTCCAGGATGAGGTGGACCTCTCCCGTTACCGTGATACGGCTCTCAATGGTGACGCTTGCGCTGACCACATACCAGCCGCCATCCCACGCGGTGGTCGTGCCCTCGACCGTCGTGGCGGAGTCGCAGGTCTTATCCACCAGCTTTTTCTGGCTGTCGTCCCAATCCAGATAGGGGATGCCGCTCTCTAACGCGATCGCCATGGGCTCGTCCGCCCCGGCCGTATGGATGGATGCCAGCGGGGCCGCGGGCGCGGCCTCGGTCAGCTCCGGCAGGGGCTCATCGGCGGCGTCGATTTGCGCCTCATGGTCAGCCGGATCGTCGGTGGGGATCTCCTCCGCCGCCACGGGCACGTCCTCGGCCGCCGGGGCGTCGTCCCGCGGTCTGTCCAGCGGGATCTCCGCCCGCTCCTGGGAAACGCCGCTCTCACCGGCTGTGGGCGTGGCCGCCCACGCCGCCGCGGGCAGCAGAGTAAAAACCATCGCCGCGGCCAGCAACGCGCTCATGATCCGCTTTTTCATCCTTCCATCACCCGCTTTCCCAGGAACGGTGAGAGTTCATCCTACCCGTGAGCCCTGGCCTCGATCTGCCTTTCGCCACACGCCGACAAATTCCACTTTTACGAATACATTATATCATGTTCACCCATGAACAAGTCAACAGAAAAAGCAAAAAAAGTTGAAAAAATATTCCCGCCCGGGCGATCCCGGCCCCGGGGCAGGGAAAGAGCCCTGAAACCGTGGGGGTTTCAGGGCTCTTGGTTCCGGCCCGGCGGGGGGCGGGTCAGGCTTTGGTTTGGTCGGGCTCCTCGGCGGCCTGGGCGTAGCGCGCCAGGACGGCGGCCAGCTCGGCCCGGGTGCTGATCCCGCCGGGGACCAGGGTGGCGGCGCTTCTGCCCTGGATCAGGCCCGCCTGGACCGCCCAGGTCACGCCCTCCCGGGCCCAGCCGCTGACGGCGGAGGCGTCGGTGTAGCCGGTCAGGTCCGCCTGGCCGCTCACGTCCGCGCCCTTGTAGGCGGCGTAGCGGCGCAGGATGGTGGCCAACTGCTCCCGGGTGATGACGTCCTCCGGGCCGAAGGCGTCCTGGCTGTACCCCTCCACGATGCCGTTGGCCGCGGCCCAGGAGATGGCGTCGGTGTACCAAAGGCCGGGGGCCACGTCGGCAAAGGCGATGTTCCGGGGCGCGCCCGGCTCGCCCTCCAGGCGGTAGAGGATGGTCACCACCATGGCCCGGGTGGTGCTCTGGTCAGGCGCGAAGGTAGTGGCGGTCACGCCCTGCATCAAGTTGCGGGCGATGACATAGTCGGTGTAGTCGTGATACCACGCGGCCCCGTCCAGGTCGGCGAAGCGGGCGGAGCCGCACGCTGTAAATTCGGCCTCCACGGCCACCGGGCCGGCGGGCATGGAGAAGGTGTACGTCCCGTCGCCGTTGTCGGTGAGGGCCACGGCCCCGCCGCTCCTGTCGGTGACGGCGAGGGCGGCCAGGTGATACCCCGCCTCGGGCGTCACCGTCAGGGTGACTTCGCTCTCCCGGCCCGCGGAGGCGCTGTCAGCCGTCACAGCGCCGCCGGCGCTCCCGGCGGGGAGGGTGACGCTGTAATGGCCGCGGCGGGAACTGGAGGCGCTGGAGGCCGGGGCGGCCCAGCCCACGCAGACGGGGGACAGGCCGGTGACGGTGAAGGTGATGCCCTGGTCGGTGTTGGTGACCTCCGGCGTCTCCGTCTCCCCGGCGCGGGGGCCGGAGGCGAACATGTGGACCGCCGTGAAGGTGTAGCGGGCGTTCGTCCCCGCGGGGTAGGGCAGCGTGACGGTGAGGCCGGAGGCGGGGACGCTGTCCTCGGGGGCGTCGTGCCAGGCCCCGGCGCCCTCCTTCACCTCCAGTTTGACGTCAAAGACGGCGTAGTTCGTCCCGGCGGCCACCTGGTCGGCCAGGGCCCGCGTGAGCGTCTCCACATCGCCATAGAACCCGCTCAGCCCGGGCGGGACCTGGGTCAGTTCCTCCTCCTTCAGGCGCAGCTCGCTGGCGCAGTCGCAGGTGAACTCCGCGTCTTCCTCCAGACTCGCCGGGAGGCGGTGAGTGATCTTGAAGTCCGCCGTGGCCGTGACCGCGTTATAGTTGTCCGTGGCCGGGAACAGGGCCTTGACCGTGTATTCCCCCGCCGTGGTGGGCTTGGTATCGCGGTAATCGTCCGCGCCCCGGGCCGTGTAGGTGTAGGTCACGTGCTCTGTGCCGTTGGTGTCCGACTGCGCCACGGGGTCCACGTCGGTCTGGCCGCAGAGGTAGTCCGCCATGGTGACGCTGCCACTACCTTCGGCCTTTTCAATGGTGACGGGGACAGATTGCGGGGCGCTGTCGTTGTGGTTGGCGTCGCCCGCTACCTGGTACCACACCGTGTACGCCCCGGCCCCAACGCCCGTGGGAATGGCGGCGGAGTAGGCGGCCCCGTCGAGGCTGTACTGGATCGTGCCGCCGACGGTTTTGCCCGCCTCCACCAACTCCTGGGCCGCGCCGGTGTAGGTCAGCGTTTTAGGCGTAGGCGCGGCGACCACCGGGTCGGCCTTGGCGATGGTGACGGGGACGCAGGCGGGTTCGCTGTCGCCGTGGTCCACATCGCCCAGTATCTTCCACCAGACGTAGTAGGTCCCGGCGTCGGCGCCGGTGGGGATGGTCTCGGTGAACGCCCCGCTTTCGGGCTGGGTCTCGGCGGTTTCGCCCAGAGCGTAGACCACCGTGCCGGTTTCAGAGGCGCCGCTCGCCACCAGGGGCTGGGGCTCGCCGGAGTAGACGAGGCCGGCGTTCCCCGTCACCGTGGCGGAGGAGGCGGCCTTTTTGATCTCCGCCTGGACGTGCCCCACCGGGGAGGCGTTCCAGTTCTCCGTGCCCTCCACCATGTAATAGACCGTGTACGTCCCCGCCTCTGTGGCGGTGGGGATCTCTCCCGTGAACGGCCCGGCCTCGGTGAGGCTGTACACCAGCGCGCCGAAGTTGCTCTCGCCACCGCTCACCAGCGCCACCTTCTCGCCGGTGTAGATCGCCGACGCGGGCGTGGGGAGCGTGGTGATCTGGGCCGTAGCTTTGGCGATGGTGACCTCCACCTTGTCAGGGGTGGTGTCGGTATGGTTGGCGTCGCCCGCCACCTGATACCAGACGGTGTAGGCTTGCGCATTCGTTCCCGTGGGGATTGCGGCGGAATAGGTGGCCCCGTCGAGGCTGTACCGCACCTCCCCGCCGGTGGCGCTTCCCGCCTCCACCAGCTCCTGCGCCGCGCCGTTATAGGTCAGCGTTTTAGGCGTGGGCGCGGCGACCCCCGGGTCGGCCTTGGAGATGGTGACGGTCACCGTCAGCGTCACGGGGTCAACGCCGTAGGACTCCACGCTCATGAGCGAATACACCGGCTCCGTTTCCGCCGCCTGGATGGTCAGGGTGTAGAACCCCGCGCCGGCGGTCCCCGGGATCGTCAGGAGGTCGCCCGCCGTCTCCGCCCCCAGGGTCTCGTTGCCGGCGGTGATGGTATAGGTGAATTTGCCGGCGGCGGGGGTCTCCGGCGCGGACTCGTAGCGGACATACTGGGACAGGTCCGCGGTCAGGGCGGTCCCGTAGGTGGTGGTGAGCGCGATCGCGTCGCTCTCCCCGCCGAAGGTGCTCCGCCCCACGGCGTAGACGGTGATATCCCCGGTGACCGGGGTGGCGCTGTCAAACCGCGCGCCGTCGGCGCTGTTTTCCGTGGACCAGTGGTCAAAGGCCAGCCCGGCCAGCGCGGGCGCGGCGGGCAGGGCCGCCAGCCCGGCGGGGTTGGCGTACCTGACGGCGTACTCCGCGCCCTCTGCCTGGAAGGTGACCTGGTGGACGGCCTTGGCCGCCTCGCCGGTCAAAACGGGGCCGCGGTCCGCGGGGAACGCCTGGCCCCAGACCTGGCTGTCCTGGCCGTTTTGCAACAGCCACGCCACCTCGCCGGAGGCGAACTGGGCCTCGGACTTCTCCGTCGCCTGGCCCGCGCCCTCGCCGATGCCGTCGGCGGCGGCGCCGGAGAGGTAATAGCAGTTCACGACCTCGCCCACCGCGGTCGCTCCATCGCTTGCGTCTTCCGCCGTGTTGCGCCCCACCACCGCGCCGGAGACGGCCTCCCCGGTCCCGGTGACCGCGCCGGAGTTACAGCAGTTCTCCACGGTGGCGCTCGCCGTATCAGTGGACCTATTCGTGCCCACAATGCCGCCGACCCCGCCGACTTCTCCGCTTATATCGCTTGCGTCAAGCCACACCGCGCCGGTATTCACGCAGTTTTTCACGCGGATGGCGCCGCCCATGGCCGGGTTGGAGCCCACGATGCCGCCGATCCCGGTCCCCGATTCTGTGACGCCGCCGTGAATGGTCCCTGTCACAGCGCCGGAGTTGCCGCAGTTCTCCACCGTGATGCCGTTCATGGACTCATTGATCCCCACGATGCCGCCGATCCCCGCCACGATCTCGGTCCACGCGCCGCCGTTGATGGCGCCGGTCACCTGGCCGGAAAAGCGGCAGTTTTCTATCGCGGTCTGGCCGTCGTAATCCGCGTTTACCCCCACAATGCCCCCCATGCCGCACCCGACGACGTAGGCGTCGCCGCCATCCGCTGTAAAGGCCACACGGGCGGCGCTGTCACAGCCCGTCACCGTGCCCATGTTCGCGCCCACGATCCCGCCGACGTAGCCGAACATCATCTCAGAGATCGTAGCGCCTTCGATCGTGACCGTTCCCTCGCTGGCGCAGTCCGCCACCGCGCCCTCGTTCATGCCCACGATCCCGCCGAGAGAAATTTGTTCCATGTCGCTGACCGTGAAGGCCCCGGACACGGTCAGACCGCGGATCGTGCCCGCATTTCCCCCAAACAGTCCATACCCGGCTATTTCGCCATCGGAAGCGTCGATATACAGTCCGCTGATGGTATGGCCGCCGCCGTCAAAGACGCCCGCGAAGGAGTCGAACTCGTCCCCGATGGGCGTCCACGGCTCGTTTTCCAGGTCGATGTCCGCCGTCAGCACGAAGGTCTCGCCCCGGCCGTGGCCGCTGTCTCTGTTGATGTAGTCCCGGAACGCTTTCAGCGTGGCCGCGTCGGGGATCTGGTAGGAGGCGCCCGCCCCGGAGGCGGTAAACGCCGCCTCCGCCGTGGCCATTTGAGAGGCCCCGTCGGCGCTGTATGTGACGGTGATCGTGGCGGTGTGGCCGCCGAAGAGGCCGGCCTGGGGCCGGAGCTTCCAACTGGTGTTTTGCGCCCCGGCGGCAAGGGCCCCGACGTCGCCCGCGGTCAATTCAAAGCCCTCGCCCACCGTCACGCTCTCTATGGTCACATCGTTCAGGCCCGTGTTTCGGATCACGATGGGCTTCTCCTCCGGCCACGCGCCGTCCGCCCCGTTCTCAAAGGTGATATCGCTCACCCGCAGGCTGTACGCCAGCTTTTCCGGCTGTGCCCCCGCGATGTCGTTCCCGGTGGTCGTGCCCCCGTCGTTGACGATTCTGCCGTTGTTGGCGACCGTCCCCTGGTTGTTGAGCGTCCCGGGGTTCATGATCTGGCCGTTGTTGGTCAGGGTCGCGCCCTCCGCCACGGTGAGCGTGCTCCCCTCGGGGATGGTCAGGGTCTGGCCGCCCTGGATCTCCAGGTCCTCCGTGAGGGTGGGACTGCCGTACACCGTGCCGCTGTCCCCCTCAAAGACCACGCCGTCCCAGCCGCGTTTTCCGCTGTCGTCCTGGATGCCGTTGTTGGTGTGGATCACGGCGTTTCCGCCCTCGCCGGTGGAAAAACTGCCGCTGGCGCCCAAGGTCCCGTCTCTGGTAGACCGTCCGCCGCCGATGCCGGGGGCGTCCCCGCCGCCGGTGGCGGTGACGTTCCCGCCGGTGATGGTGATGGAGCCGCCGCTGGAGGGTCCGTAGCCGCTGGCCCCGCCGCCGCCGATGCCGGCGGAATCCAGGCACCCCGTCGCGGTGACCGTGCCGCCGTTGATGGTGATGGCGCCGCCGGCGCGGCTCTCCCGGCCCCCGCCGATGCCGGCGCCGCCTGTCATATAAGTTCCGCTGGGGTCATGCCCGCCTTCCGCGGTCACCGTCCCGCCGTTGATGGTGATAACGCCGCCATCGCCAAAAGAACCGCCGCCGATGCCGGCCCCGTCCTGTCCGCCCTTGGCGTAGATGGTGCCGCCGTTGATGGTGATGGTGCCGCAGGGTCGGCTCTGCCTGCTGCCGATGCCGCCGCACATACTGCTTCCGAAGGCCTCCAGCCTCCCCGTCCCAGCGGCCTGGCCGTAGATGGTCAGCGCGTTGTCCTCGGAGACGTCGATCCCCCCGTTCACCGTCAGGGTACAGCCATCCATCAGGATCAAATGAACGTCGCCGCTGACCGTGATCCGGCCATCCACGGTGACGTTTTCCCGGACCACGTACCAGCCCTCCCTCCAGGTGGTCTCGCCGCTTTTCACAGGCTGATAGAGCGCGCGGGTCTGTTCCGCGCCGTCGCTGTCCAGGTAGGGCACGGGCGCGCCCAGAACGTCAAGGGACACCGTGGCCGCCGCGGTCACGCCGTCTTCACAGGTGACGGTGAGCTCCGCCTCGTAATGCCCGCACTCCAGCCCCGCCGCGGGTCGGATCGTCCAGGTGGTGTTGCTCGCCCCACCGGCCAGGGGGCCGACGTCGCCCTCGCCCAGAATGAAGTCGCCTCCGCTGAGCTCCACCCGGGAGAGGGTGACGGTCCCGTCGCCGGTGTTCTCGATGGCGATGGGCTCCGCCTCCGGCTGGTCGTAGCCCTCCGCCAGGCTGTCAAAGCTGGGGACGGCGACGCTCAGCGCATATCGGACGGGCGGGTTCCCGCCGACCTCGCCGTCGATCTCCCCGTACTGGTCGATGGCGCCGTCATTTCGCACCGCGCCCTCCACCTCCAGCGCCGCGCCGGGGGCCACGGTCAGCGTCGCCCCCTCCGCCACGGTGAGGGTGCTGTCGGCGGGGACCGTCAGGGTATTGCCGGAGGGGATGGTGACATCCCCGGTGAGGGTGGGGTCGCCGTAGCACGTCCCCTGGCCGGAGTAGGGGAAGATCAGGCAGTCGTCCCGGCTCACGTTGTCGGCCCCGATCCCCCGCCGGTGGGAGCCCTCGGTGAAGATCACGCCGCCGGTGATGGATATCTCGCTTTCAAAATTGCCGTCTCTGTGGCCGTACCCGATGTCGTAGGAGCTGTTGTTCGGCGAGGCGCTCTTGGCATGGATCTCGCCGCCGGTGATGGAGATGGCCCCCATCCCCTTGGCCCAACAGCCGCAGCCGATCCCGGCCCCGTTGCCGGTGCTCTCCGCCGTCACCGTGCCGCCGGTGATGGTGATGGACTGGAATTTTCCGTAGATCTTCCCCGCCTCGTCGTTGGCGTGGCCGCCGCCGATGCCCGCGCCGTCGCCGATGCTTTTGGCCGCCACGGTGCCGCTCTCGATGGTGATGCTGCCGGCGTCGTCGGTCTGATTGCCGCCGATGCCCGCGCCGCTGGCGGTGTTCTCGCTGGGCTTGTTCGCCGTGGCGTACAGCGCGCCGGTCCCCCGGATGGTGAGGGACGCGCCCTCCGCCACGTGGATGCCGGCGTAGTGGTTCCCGCTCTCAAAGGTGTTCACGCTGTCGTCGGCCAGAATCAGCGTCACGTTCCCGGCCTGAATGTCAAAGGCGCAGCCGTCGGCACTGGTCACGGTCACGTTATCCAGCGTCAGCGTCACGTCCCCGCCGGTGACGGTGATGGTATTGGCATCGGTACGGCCCGTGAGGGTGTATTCGCCGTCTCCTTCAAGGGAGACAGGGCCCTCCGCCACATCGTAGTCCGCCGCCGCCCACGCCACCACGGGCAGGAGGGTGAAGGCCATCCCCACGGCCAGTAGCCCGGCCAGCCATTGCTTGACAACACGGTTCATAGAAACAACCCCCTTAGACTTGCGGCGGGTCTCAGCGCCAAGCTGGCTTCGCCGCATACGCCCCGCCGTCACCACCGGCGGCGATCTTCTCCGCGCATACACAGGCATTATACTATACTTTTCAACAAGCCGCCGTGATTTTTACGAAAGGAATCTGACTTTTACGAAATACCCGGCCGGAGATGGCGGCCAAAAAAGCGGCCCCTCCCGGGCGGGAGGGGCCGCGCTTGTTTGGAACGCCGGGGGCGGGGTGGATGGGCTCAGCAGTTGAGGATGACGCACGCTGTCACGGCGCCGTCCTCCAGTTGGTAGCAGATGGTCCCGTCGTATTTATCCGTGGCCATCAGGATGCTCTCGACGCCTGTCCCCCTGGGCTGGACGATGTCGTCTTGGATCGCCAGATCCGGCCTGCAAGGGTTTTTGCACACGATGACCAGCTTGCCCTTTTTGACGTGGATATGGACCTGGATCTCCCCGCGGGAGCCGCATTCCACGCAGCCGTTGATGGCGTTTTCCAGCAGATTCGAGAGGATGGCCACCAGGTCCATGTCGGCGATGGCCGTGCGCGCGGGCATGGCGGCGGCCACGGAGATGGAGAGCCCCTCTTTTTTCGCCCGGGCGCGAAAGCTGTTCAGGATGGCGTTGACCGTGACGTGGGGGCAAAGATCCGTCTGGCTGGCCGCGTCCAGGCTTTGGATGAACGCCTCGATATAACGCTCCGCCTCCTGTACCCGCCCCTGCTCCAAAAGCTGGGCGATATGCCGCATATGGTGCCGGAAATCGTGGCGCATGGCCTTGGCCGCCGCGGCGTTTTCCTCGGCCATGGCGAGCTGTTTTTGCAGGTACTCCACGTTCTGAACGGCCAGCTTCCGCTGGCTCTCCCCGCGTATCTGCCGGATGGTCCCGAAGACGACCCACAGCACGGCGCCGTAGACCAGCGTAAAGGTGACGAACAGGAGCACGGAGGGGACCGTGTGCGCGGAGGTCTGGAAAAAGGCCATCAAAAAGATCGCGTAGATGATCAGAAACAGCGCCGAAACCAGGGAGATGGAGTACCACGTCCGCTTCTGCTCCCCCGGCACGGTGCGGACATAGGGGCGGAGAAATTTGAGGTAGGCCGCCGCCACCGGAACGTACAACAGCGTCCGGGTGAGATTGCGGGCGTACAGCGTCCCGGCGGTGGAGAGGGCGGGGAAAAGCGCGCCGCAGATCAGCGCGGCCGCGCAGTGGAGGATGCAAAACAGGTTGGCGTAGCTGAGAAACAGGAAGAGCTTTTTGCAAAAGGCGTCGGAGGAGGTCCGAAGGAACACCAAAAAGGAGACGGTGATCGTGCCGAAAAACATGGCGGACAGAAGGTACGGGGAATTCAGGCCGAACAGGGCGTAGACCAGCAGGTCCCAGACCACAAAGAACGCCGCCAGCGCCCCGTAGATCAGGGCGGTCTTCCCCGGGTCGTACTTCCGCTCGGTTATGGCGGCGAAGCAGAAGATATGGGTGACCGCCACCAGGATCGACATCACAGCCAGATGGTCCATCTCACCGGCACC
>CANQKU010000156.1 GCA_947624535.1 uncultured Bacilli bacterium | reverse complement strand
AATTCCATGCTCTCCACCTCGGCGCAGGCGGCGTCGTAGGTGGCCTGGTCGATCATGTTCTGGTCCAGCATATTCCAGAGCACCAACTCCGCCCGCTGTCGGTTTGCCATGTCGTTGGTGACTTCCAGATTCTTATTGAGGTAGGGGTCGTACCGGGAGGGGTTGTTGGTGATGCCCACCAGGCTGGCGCACTGGGCCAGGGAGAGCTCCCCCACGTCCTTGCCGAAGTAGACCCAACTGGCCGCGCCCACGCCGAAGCACCGCTCCCCCAGGAAGATCTGGTTAAGGTACCACTCCAATATCTGCTCCTTGCTGTGGGTCTTTTCAAAGTCCAGGGCCCGGAAGATCTCCAGGATCTTGCGCTTGACGGTGACCTCGTTCTCCCCGGTCACATTCTTGATAAGCTGTTGGGTGAGAGTGGAGCCGCCCTGGATGGAGCCGCCGGTGAACATATTCAGAACGCCCTTGCCCGTGCGGATCCAGTCCACGCCGTGGTGCTGGTAAAACCGCTTGTCCTCGATGGCCACCAGGGCGTTGACCATGTCCTTGGGCAACTCGTCATAGCCCACCCAGATCCTGTTCTCGTCACTGCTCAGGGTCAGGTAGGGCTGGGCCTCGCCGTTTTCGTCGTTGTAGTACATGATGGAGGTCTGGGCGATGGACAGATCCCCCAGGTACTGCTGGTCCTTGGCCATGGGGATGATGACGCTGCGGATATACACCGCCGCGAAGCAGACCAGCAGAAGGCCGGTGATGAGCCCCGTCAGGCAGATGGTGCCCACCACTTTTAGGATCGTCCTGCCGACGTGGCCGCGGCCCCGGCGGCGTCCGCGCTGGGCGGTCCCGCCCCCGGAGCGGCTGGCGGCCTCGGGGCGGGGACGGGGTCTGGACGTGGAGTTGGAATCGGGCATGGTCTTCACCTCACTGGTTTCCGTGGAGCGTCCAAAGGGTCAAACAGGCGCGGGGGCGGCGGCATATGCGGCCCATCCCCGCCGCGGTACAATCATGGATATTATACCAAACTTTTCCCCTCTTGTCCACCCCCTGTCTTTCGCCCGAGCCCGACAAATTCCCGGGGAAATTTTGGTCCGCCGCGGCTTGCATTTTTGGCGGAAAGCTGGTAGAATATAAGCACGAAGGAAAAAGGAAAGGGTGAGCGCCATGAGCGATGAGTTTGGCCCAGACTTCATCTCGGTCACAGACGAGGACGGCAACGAGCTGGAGCTGGAGTTCCTGGACGCGCTGGAGTACAACGGCGTACAGTACATGGCCTTCTTCCCCGCCGACGCCGACGCCCAGGCGGAGGACGAGGAGGTCGGCATCGTCATCCTCAAGTCGGTCACGGAAAACGGGGAGGAATTCCTCTCCACCCCGGACACCGATGAGGAGCTGGACGCGGTCTACACCCTTTTTATGGAGCAGATCTTTGCTGAGGAAGACGAGGACGAGGAATGATCCTCCCCTTCCTGCTTGGTGCGTGATGGGTTTCTTATTAACCCACATTTTTAATACGGGACGCCCACCTCGCGGCATGGCTCGCAGACCTCCCGTTCCGGCTGAGACCGGCAATGGACGTTGGGAGCGGTAAAGTGCCTCGGAGGCGACCCACCTGCTCATCTGTGCAGGTTTTAATAGGTCCCACACGGCCAAAGCGGGCACGGTCCAGACCGGTCTTCGGTCTGGACCGCGTTTTTATCTCCCCCGGGGAGACGGGGAAAGATTTTTCCAACGCCGGGAAAAAATGTGGAATTAACCCTTGCGTCTCCCCGTCCAATAAGGTATAATATATCGGCATATCTGAATGGCAAAGGGCGGGTCCGCCCAAACCAATGAAAACACATGAGAGGACTGAACGATCCAATGAGCGGAGCAAAGAAAAAGTTGGCGCGCCGTGAGGCCCAGACCCTGGCGGGCCTGACCGAGCGGGAAAAGCAGGAGCTGCAGAAGCAGAAGGCGCAAAAGCGCAACACGATCATCGCCGTCGTGGGCGGCGTCATCGCGGTGGTGCTGATCGTGGCCCTGCTGGTGTGGAACACGGGCTTCTTCGACCGGCACAGGACGGTGCTCAAGTTCACCCCCACCCAGGGCAAGACCTCCACCGACGTGCTGTCCCTCACCGAGGCCGACATGAACTACTTCTACTACCAGGCCATCAACCGCCTGGTGGAGATGTACAACCAGGCCGGGCTGGACTACACCACCGCCTTCGACCCCTCCGGCGATCTGAAGACGCAGTATGTGGACGCCGACCAGACCGTGAGCTACTACGACTACTTCCGCCAGCAGGCCCTGACCGACGCCCAGGAGACCATCTCCCTGTATAACGCCGCCAAGGCCGCCGGCCACACCCTGTCCGAGGACGGCCAGGCCACCCTGGACAGCGCCAAGAGCAGTCTGGACAGTGCCGTGGCCCAGGGCTACGGCAGCCGGACCAACTACCTGCGGGCCATCTACGGCCGGTCTATGACCGAGAAGGTGTACTTCGCCAATCTGGAGCGCACCCTGCTGGCCTCCGACTATTATAACAGCGCCCTGGAGACCCTGGGCAACACCTACACCGACGCCGACCTGGAGGCCTACTACGCCGAGCACACCGACGAGAT
>CANQKU010000155.1 GCA_947624535.1 uncultured Bacilli bacterium | reverse complement strand
ATGAAATAGTTTTATAGTTTCTAAACTAGCTGCATTAGCCTGGGTGGAAGCATGTATTTCTAAATTTGGATACTTTTCACGGATTAAACAAATCATTCCAAAATCTTGCATAATTAAAGCATCAATATCATGTTTATGTAAAAATTCAACCTCTTGTAAAAAATCTTCTACTTCTGTATCTAAAATTAATGTATTCATTGTAACATATAATCTTACTCCATATAAATGACACAACCTAATTGCCTCAATTATTTCATCATGAGTAAAATTTTTAGCAAAACTTCTAGCACCATATTTTTTAATACCAACATAAATAGCATCAGCTCCATTATGAATTGCTTGATATAAACTTTCAAAATCTCCTGCTGGAGATAATAATTCCTTAGTCATAGGCCACCTCATATATATTTATCATATCATAATATAAATAGAATAGAAAACATATATTTAACTATGAAACAAGATGCAGAAAAGATGGTAAAAAGACTTAGTTTTGAAAACTTTATTTGGATAGTATTTATCGTAATATCTTTATTAGATATTTATGGTGATGAACTAATTAAAAAAAATTTATTATATAATGATAAAGAAGCCATAAAAAAAGCTAATAAACTATTTTTACGTTTATCAACAATTTCTATCTTAATCTATATATATTTCTTAACTAGAAATTACTATGACTATAAAAAATATAAAAATAAAAGTTATGCAGCTAGATTAGTTGGAAGTACTTTAATTTTAATTGGGACTTTATGTTTATTTTATTTTCAAATGACTACTACTAAACAAGTTGACTCTTCTTCTAATGTTTAATTTTTAGATTTTCAATTTCTTGATTTAGAGCATTTACCATTTTCTTTAGCATTTCAATATTTTCTTGATTACTCATTTGATAAGGATTAGTATAAGAAGACATCCTCTCTTGTTGAACTTGTTTATAATAAGCATTAGTACATAAGACCTGTGCAGTTAACATTAACCAGTTACCTAAAGCATTTTGTTCATTAGCAGTTAAATCATCAATTAATAAATAACCTACAACTACAGCACTAAAAGAAAAAGCCTTAGGTGAGACATTAGGAATTATATTCATCTTACCACCTATAAAATTATATTATTAAACTATTTAGAATATATTTTAATATGACAAGAGATGAGAAAAATGAAAGGTTAAAGAAAATTGATACTGAAAATTTTATTTGGGTTATATATTTAGTAATTATAGGATTATCTTTTTATGGTAATTATTTTGAAAAGAAGTATGTAGTTTATAATAATTTAAAAAGTAAAGAAACATATCAAGAAATTACTATATTAATTTTTACTATAGCATTAATTGTCTATTGTTATTTTTTATATGATGGATATAAGGATATAAAGTCTTTAAATGTGACTGACTCTAAAAAAAAGAAAGATTTAACAGAGTTAAACTTTCTAGGAAGTATGCTTATATTTATTAGTGGTATTATTTTCTTATATATTGCTGTTACTGATACAGATTTAGAGACGGAAATTGCATTTTCATAGGGGGATTAGCTTTTATTGATTACTACTACTGCACGGGCTCCATAGTAGACAGTCGAAATATCATCTTGGCGTAAACGACCACGGCGGTGCACAATCCATGCAGTAGTAGCATCGCTAGAATTAGCAGTCATAGTCCAATAAGCATGATCATATTCATCATTTTCATCTTGAGTTTCGTTATTATAACTTCCCCCATAATCTATTGATTGATACATATAGTTATGCATCCAATCAGGACATGAACCGTCGTTATATATGTTTATACTATTCCCTAATCGTCGATCATCTCCATCTTTCCATGCTAAACAACCTGTACTTACTGCTTCTTGAGCAGTTATCATTCTTGCCCTTGCTTTTCTTGAACCTAATACTGAATTTGTATATATATTTGACTTACACTTTAGTGTATAATCACCCCCTAATCCACTATTAGACACACACCCCGTAAATTCATTTTCATATAAATTAGTTTCTCCTGGTGTATACTCTATTACATTTACATTCGTCCATGTTGAAGTTGCTTTTTCTAAATATGGTAAAATTGTAACTGGTCCTTTTGTATTATCATCACTTTCTTTATACCATGGGATATTTCTAACTGTGTTTTCTCTTTGTTGCATCGTAATTGTGTCTTCATCATCATGTAGTACATAAAAATAGTGATATTCATAATCGTTTACATAGTATCTTATTATAGTACCTTGTTTACAACTACCTTGTCCTTTTTTATAACATTCAGTTTTTACACATGTTGATTCTTCTCCATTGATGCACTTGTGATTTTCAGTTTCATCATACTCATAACCTACTATTTTGTCATTATTTCTAGCCTTACTATATAACTCATCTATCGCACCCTGTAAGTTTTCAGCTTTTATTCCTGAATTGTTATTATCATAAGTAACTTCGCTACTAGATAGTGTTGCTGCATAAACACCTATACTACTTACTATTATTCCAATAACTATTCCAATTATTATCTTATAATTTTTCTTGAGCATTTTTATCCACCTCATTTTCTCTATCATATCCATGATACCCCCCCCCCAGGGCTTTT
>CANQKU010000154.1 GCA_947624535.1 uncultured Bacilli bacterium | reverse complement strand
CTATGGCCAAGTGGTAAGGCAGTGCGCTCTGACCGCACGATGCGTTAGTTCGAATCTAACTAGGGCAGCCAATAAGAAAATAATACGAAAGAAGTGTATTTATGAATAAAGATGAAAGAATTGAACTAGCTAATTTATTATTTCCTAATATTAAAAAAACAAGACAAGACTATGAAAATATGTACAAAGCTAGAAATATTAATGAGGATCAAATGATTACTAGATATGGACCAAGTCCTACGGGTAGTGTTCATTTAGGTAATTTATTTTCTGCTTTTTGTGATATGATTTATGCTAGACAAAGTAAGGGTTCTTTTTACTTAAGAATTGAAGATACTGATCAAAAAAGAAAAGTTGATGGTGGTATCGAAAATATTACTAGTGTATTAAAAGAATTCAACATTGTTCCAACAGAAGGCTATGACTATGGAGGAGAGTACGGTCCATATCAACAAAGTATGCGTACAGAAATTTATCAAACCTATGTAAAAGATTTGATTATTAATAATTTAGCATATCCATGTTTTATGAGTGAAGAAGAACAAAATCAAATAAAAGAAGAACAAGCTATATTAAAAACAAAAATAGGAATTTATGGTGTTTATGCTGTAGATCGTGACTTATCTTTAGAAGAAATTAAAGAAAAACTAGCTAATAATGAAGAATATGTAATTAGATTAAAGTCACCAGGAGATGCTAAAAATCAGATTGAGGTTATGGATTGCATCAAGGGTAAGTTAAAATTTCCAGAACATGATATGGATACAGTCCTGTTAAAAAAAGATGGAACCCCTACTTATCATTTAGCTCATGTTATTGATGATCATTTAATGCATACTACTCATGTTATTAGAGGTGATGAGTGGATTTCTAGCTTACCACTACATGTTCAATTATTTGAAATATTTGGCTTTGATAAACCTCATTATGCCCATATCGCTCCAATTACTATTAAAGATAGTGAAACTAATACAATTAGAAAAATATCAAAAAGAAAAGATCCTTGGGCTAGTGCTAAATATTATATTGAACAAGGAATACCAATAGATGCTGTTCACTTATATTTGGCAACTATTGCTAATACGAACTTTGAAGAATGGTATTTAGCTAATCCTGATAAAAAAATAGAGGATTTTACATTCACTTTTGAAAAACAAGCTATAGGTGGTACTTCTTTTGATGAAGCTAAACTAAATAATTTATGTAAAACCTATTTTTCTAGAAAAACTGGTGAAGAAGTTTATGAAGAAACTCTTATCTATACAGCTAAATTTGACTTAGAATATCATAAGCTTTTAGAAGAGAATAAACAAGATATGATAAAATTTTTAAATATTGAAAAAGATGGACCAAGGCCTCGTAAAGATATTGCTAAATATAGTGACGTTAAAGAAGAATTTTCATATGCTATAGATACTTTATTTGAACGTGAAAACTATTCTAAATATGAAAAAGAAAATATTTATGATGTAGATCTTATTTTAGAATATGTAAATACCCTAGACTTAGATGTTACTAATGAAGAGTGGTTCCAGTCAGTTAAAGATTTTGCAAGTTGTCATGGCTATGCCTCAAGCCCAAAAGAATATAAACAAAATCCAGATTTATACAAGGGCCATGTTGGAGATATTTGTGAAGCAATTCGTGTTATGATTACGGGAAGAATGAAGTCACCTGATTTATTTTCAATTATGAAAATATTAGGTAAAGAAAAAATATTAAATCGTATTAATTTATATAAAAAATATATTGAAAAGTAAATAAAAGTGGGTGTTAACTTGGAACAATTTAATATAGATATAAAAAAAGATAAAGATTTATTGAATAAAGTTACTCATATTGCTAATTACTATCAAACTCATGAGGAAGCTATTCCTAGTTTATATGAATTTATTGAAGTAACTAGTGAAGTAATTAATTATATGGTAGGTACTGCTCCAAAAGATGCATTTAAATATAAAGCTTTAAAAGATAATCGTAAAATTGTTGATATTACTGGAAAAGAAAGTGATGAAAAATATAAAATCGTTGACCAAATAGATAAAGAATATCAAATAATTTCAACAGAGGTTGGAATGCATCTATTAGATCAAGGCTTAGTTGAAGATATATCATCACCAATTTATAGACTATTTCAAGAAGCTATTTATTTAGAACAAGCTCAAATTGTCATGCCAGAAAATGATTTAGACTTAATGAAAAAAGCAGGTGAGGTAAATTTATATATTGCTAAACAAAAACAGTTGGTAAAAGATGGCGTTATTTCAAGCTTTTGTTATGATAATTCTCAAGAATTTTTTGAAATAAATCAATTAGCCTCAAAACCTCATATTTACAACAATGATATCATGGATCAAATTGTTAAAGATATTAGTCATGACTTTGAAAAAACTTATACAATAAGTGATTTTGTAAAAGATAGTTCAACACAAAAATAGTTATTTGTTATTGAATTTTAATGACTTATATGATAAAATAATAATATCCTTTTGGATATTATATGGCCTGTTGGTGAAGTGGCTTAACACACTGCCCTCTCAAGGCAGCATTCACGGATTCGAATTCCGTACAGGC
>CANQKU010000153.1 GCA_947624535.1 uncultured Bacilli bacterium | reverse complement strand
AATGGATCATGTTCCATATAAATGGTACCATCTAATTTATCTCTTAAATCAATTTCTACACCATACTCTTTAGGTTGTGCAATCATATCTTCTTTTTTATTAACTCTGTGACATATATATAACATATTAAACCTCCATCTCTATAACATAGCAATAAAAACTATTAGGATAATTCCAAAATCTCCCATAAGCATATTCTATTTCTGTTTTACTTATTGTTTCTTCTTTATATAATAATTTCCAACTCTTCTTATCTTTATATTTTACAGGTAATTTAGCATTATCAATAGCATTTAATACTTGTTCCACTCTTTCTTGACTTAGTTTTTGATCAATATCATAAATTAAAATTATATTATTATTAGAATTTTCTTTATTAATTAAAGTTCTTGTAGTTCCAGTTTTACCATCAATATATCCAGGAAGCTTTAAATAATTTGTACTATAATTAAGCCAATATACAGAAGATATAGTAATCGGATGATATTTTTCAACTAAATTATTAAAATATTTTGTATTAATAGGATTTATACGATTTTTATATTCTGTTTTAAAATCAAAAAAGAATATAAAATTAATAGAAATTGCTAATATAATTATAAGCCAATTAGTAATTTTTAAATATTTTTTTGAAATAAATTCAAATCCATATAACATGTAATATATTAAAATTGGAATTAATACCATGGTATGTCTTGATGGACTTAATGCTAACTTTCCAAGAATTATTAAAACTAAATAAATTGCTAATACAATATTAAAGAATAATGAATATTTTCTTCTTTTTTTATTTAGATTAACATAAATTATACCTATTAAACACATGATAAACATTATTATAGAAATAACATTGGCAACTATTATATTATCTTTAAATACAAAGTAAGTTCTTATACAAGATAACGAATTTTTACATATGTAAATTATAAGATCATATATTTTTAAAATTCCAGAGTGTGCATAAGTTAATAAATATTGTTTATGAATTCCTACGCTCCAGTTATTTAGACCTCTATCTAATAAGTTGTTTTTTAATATTATAATAATTATAGGAAGAGATGCTAAAAGAGTTGTTAAGCCTGCGCCAATTATATAGAAAAGCTCTTTTTTATCACTTTTTTTAATATTTTTTATCTTTATAATAAATAAAGATAAATAAACTGCAAAAACAAAAATAAATAATTGATACTGACTATAGCAAGCAAGTGCAGTAATAACAGCTAGTTCAACATAATCATGAAGTTTGTTTTTTCCATCTAGTAAATCGATATATCTTATTAATATTAATAAGATATATGTAATACCTATTACATATGGCTCCATTTGACTACTATAAATTATATTTTCCCAAGAAAAGCCAACACAAGTTAAAGATAGTATTAAAGTAGGAATTATAATTTTTTTATTTAATTTGATTTTTGTTACTAATTTAAAGAATAATAATATATTCAAAATTCCACAAATTAACGATGGTAATCTTCCTAAAAATAAATTATGTTCATATTGATATTTAGGATTTACTAAACCTGTATTTAGAACAAATTGGAATGGTGCATAAGTCCAACCTTTGAAAAAGTTTATTCTTACCCAAGGATATTGTGAACTACTTGCAAACATGGTAGCTGCAACTCCAAAGTCATCACAATGAGTAAAATGTTTCCAAGACATAACTATTCTAATTATTATTGATAATAAAATAATTAGTCCTATAATTACAATCCAAATAATATTTTTTTTATCTTTTTTATAGTATTTTTTTAAAAATTCATATATATATAATATCAAACTTTTAAACATAAAAGTTATAGTAAAGACTAACACAAACATAAAAATATAATAGATTGTCCAACAACAAAGATTTTTGATACTGAAATAAGCATCTTGCCAATTAAATCTATCTACAAACATTAGTAAATAAATAAAGATAGAGGATGCTATTAATTCTAATTTATGTGACTTTAAAAATTTTTTCATTTTATTCCCTCTTTCTTCAGTTTTTTAGAAAAGTCTAAAGTTCTTTTGATAAATTTGAATTTTGATTTAAATCCATTATTCCAATGTGATTTTCCATGTAATCTTTCGGTAAATAAAACGTCAAATCTAACTATTTTTAAATTTCTTTTACGAGCTAGATAGTAAACATATAAATCTAGTGAAAAATCATAAGGTGGGTTTTCTAGGCTTTGATAAAATTCTCTAGAAAAGATATTTGGCTGAGCATTAATATCATGAATGTATGTTTTTAAATAAAGTGTTTCAAATATACTCATTCCAAAAGTAAAAATTTGATCAAATATTGGACGTTTTTTTCTATTCCCTTTGATAAATAAATTGCTATCCCAATTATTTTCTTTTAATAATTGATAAGCTCTAACTACGTCATTAGGATCTGTCTGCATATCAGCATGTGTCCAACCTAAAAATTCTCCGGTAGCATTCTTTAGTCCTTGTAATATTCCGTAGCCATATCCCTTATTTTGTTTTACTGTCGTAAGTTTAGCAAAAGAATACTTTTT
>CANQKU010000152.1 GCA_947624535.1 uncultured Bacilli bacterium | reverse complement strand
CGAAAATCTAAAGCCTTTTTTCTTCTCTTCCAAAGTTTGTTACCTCCGTTATACCTTGCTATTTTAACATATATTTGTTTTAATTATTTAAAGAAGGTGAATAATGAATCAAGAAAAAATTAGTGAATTTATTAAACAAATTCGGAATAAAGAAAATTTAAGTCAAGAAGCCTTTGGAAAAATTTATGGGGTAACATATCAAGCAGTATCTAAATGGGAGAATGGTAAAAATTTACCTGATATAGCTATTTTAAAAAATATTTGTAATGATTATAATCAAGATATAAATGAATTATTAGATAATAATATTGAGAAAAAAAGAAGTAAAAAAATAATTATTTTGATAAGCTCTATAGTGTTAATTTTAATAATTATTATTTTATGTTTAGTATTACATAATAATGATGCTTTTAATTTTAAAACAATTAAAACTACTTGTGATGATTTTGATTTATATGGAAGTATTGCTTATAGTAATAGTAAAACATCAATTTATATTACTAATATTACTTATTGTGGTACAAATAAGAATACTAAATATCAAAATATTGAATGTATTTTATATGAAGTAAAGGAAGATACTAAAAGAGTAATTGAAAAAGTTAATTATGATGAAGAAACTACTTTAGAAGATTTTTTAGAAAAAGTAAAATTTAATGTTGAACATTATTCTACTTCTTGTAATATGTATAAGAAAAATGGAATGATTTTAGAAATAAAAGGAACAACTACTAATAATGAAAATACATTTTATGAAATACCTTTAGTATTAGAAGAAAATTGTTAATAATTCAACCTCTAGTTGAGATATTTCAACTTAAAAAATATAGCATTTATTTACTTTGTTAGTTATAATTAGTAACTGAGGAGTGATAAAAGTGCGTAAAATACCTAAAATATTTAGTATGGGTTTTATTTGTTTATTAATTTTAACTATGACTAGTTGTGGTAATAAAGAAAATACCGATGCAAATAAATTTAAAAATGATTATGAAGAGATAAATAATAAAGAAAATTCTGCTGGGTTAATCCATCGCGAAGTATCTATTGATAGTAATAATCCATTTGTTTATGCCAGTGGTAGTGATATTGTTAAATTAGTAGAAGATAAAGAAACATTTTATGTTTATTTTGGTTCACCAACTTGTCCTTGGTGTCGTAGTGTAATTGAAACTGCTATTTCAGTTGCTAATGAGAAAAAAGTAGATAAAATTTATTATGTTGATATTTGGGGTGATGATCACGAAGAAATATTACGTGATGTTTATGAATTAGATAGTAAAGGTGTTCCTAAATTATCCAAAGAAGGAGATGCATCATATCAACAATTATTACAAGCTTTTGCTAATGTTTTAAGTGATTATACTTTAACTGATGCTAAAGGTAAAAAGGTCAGTGTTGGTGAAAAGAGAATATTTGCTCCAAACTTCATTTATGTGGAAAAGGGAGAAGCTAAAAAATTAGTAGAGGGTATTTCTGATAAACAAACTGATGCAAGAGAAACTTTAACTACTGAAATGTTAAAAGATGAAAAAGAAATATTTACTGAATTTTTTAATAATTAATTTAATATAAAAGTAAATTTTAAAGACGGTTCTTATATAAATAGGACTGTTTTTTAATCTATAATTTTTAGTCAATATATTCTAAAATGAGCTTAGTTAGTTTGTATAAGCAAGATAAATGTGTTAAAATAACACTTAGGAAGTGATTAAATGAAAGCACGTACAAGATTTGCTCCATCTCCAACCGGATATATGCATATTGGTAATTTAAGAACAGCAATTTTTGAATATTTAATTGCTAGAAAATATGATGGAGATTTTATATTAAGAATTGAAGATACTGATCAAAATAGAAAAGTTGAAGGAGCAATAGATTTTATTTATAAAACTTTAGAATTATGTGGTTTTAAAATAGATGAAGGTCCTTTAAATGAAGGTACCTATGGACCATATATTCAAAGTGAAAGAAAAGATATATATAAAGAATATGCTTTAAAATTAGTAGAAATGGGTAAAGCATATTATTGTTTTTGTACTGAAGAAGAATTAGAAGCAATGCGGGAACTAGCTAATAAAAGAAAGAGACCTTTTTTATACGATGGTCGTTGTTCTAAACTTAGTAAAGAAAAAATTGAAGAGAATATTAAAAATGGTATACCTTATGTTATCAGACAAAAAATGCCTAAAACAGGTACTACAATTGTCGATGATGTCGTTTATGGCAAGATAAAAATAGATAATAGCGTTTTAGAAGACCAAATTTTACTTAAAAGTGATGGTTATCCTACTTATAATTTTGCTAATGTAATAGATGACCATTTAATGGGTATAACTCACGTTATAAGAGGTAAAGAATACTTAGACCAAACTGCTAAATATAATCTATTATATGAAGCTTTTGGATGGGATAAACCTACTTATATTCATGTTGCTATGGTTCTAGGGGAAGATGGTACTAAACTTTCTAAAAGAAATGGGCTTGACAACAAGATTTTTCAGA
>CANQKU010000151.1 GCA_947624535.1 uncultured Bacilli bacterium | reverse complement strand
CAGCATTCTTATGTAATAATAATTCTCTTCAAAAATTAGATTTATCAAGCCTACAAAAAGTGGACTTTATGTTCTTACAAAAAAACAATTCTATAAAAATCCTAAATTTACCAAATTTATATAAAATAGGTGATGATTTTCTAAGTTCAAATGAAACCTTGCAAGAGATTAATTGTCCAAAATTAGACCAAATAGGAAGTGGTTTTTTAAAGTCTCATCCAATCTTTGATGGAAAAAACTTTAAAGATAATGATATGAGTAAAGTAAAACAAAAAGTATTAAAAAAATAGTCATGACAAGGAGGTGTTAAAATGGATCAGGATTTAAAGCTAATTAAGAAAAAATATGGAGAGAATATGGCTAAACTATGTCGTGAGTTTTTTCCAACCTTATTAGAAGAAGATGGATTACTATCAACATTAATGTTAAAAAGTTTCGAACCTAATCATAGTTTATATCAAGATTTAATAGATCAAAAATTAGAAGATGAATTTAAAAATTATGTCTATAGCTTAGTAGACGTTGAAAATAATAATGAAATTAAGACAACAAAAACTCCAAAGGAGTTACTAAGTGAAGCAGGATATAACTTATACGAATGTGAAACTGAAGAAGAAATCCAACAGTTTAAAAAGTATTATGCTAAGGGAGAAGAGTTATGTACATTTAATGGTGGAAGACTAGATAAATGTAGAGTCTTCTTCGCCGTAAAAAAAGACGTAGATGAAATAAAAAGAATTGATTATCCACACCCACAAAGACAAGATAAGTATGGAACAAGTGTAATCAGTATCCAGTTTATGAAAGATGCATCCCACACTTTATCAATAAAAAATAGATATAATCATACTGTAAATAATCCCGACTCAACATTTTCAAATAACCTAGATAATATAATAGATGGCTTAACTGAAAGTTTTGAAAAAGAATATGGCCTAATCCAACGACATAAAAATAGCGGTTTCGAAATAAATGGTTATGTAAAAGCAAATGACGGAAAGTATTACAAATATAATTATGAAATAAATAATATTTATTACTGTCCAAATAATATCATAATAGATAACTTTGAAGTAAAACGTTATGAAAAAGAAAAGTATATAATAATGGATTACTTTGTACTAGATTTAGCAAATAAGAAAATAAATATATATGATGAAAGAGTAGAAGATGCATTTTTAGATACTATTGGTAATATTAAAAAAATAGAGATAGAAAAGAACAAAAAAGATAAGCAATTAATAATAAAAGTAAAAAATGATGAAGATATAAAGATAGTATTAAATGAAGATAATGAAATAATAAAATTAACAAATCCTAATGTAGTAAAAATGGGAGATAAATTTTTATATAATAATACTTCTTTACAAGAAATAAATTTACTAAACTTACAAGAAGTAGGTACTGATTTTTTAATGAGTAATAACACTTTACAATTTCTAAATTTACCAAACTTACAAAAGATAGGAAATTTTTTCTTATACAGTAATAAATCTCTACAAAATATAAACTTACCAAGCTTACAAAAAGTGGACGATGAGTTTTTAGTAAGAAATAATATTCTACAAAATTTGAATTTACCAAACTTACGTATAGTAGGAGATGAGTTCTTATATAGTAATAAATCTCTACAAAATATAAATTTACCAAACATACAAAAAGCTGGAAGTTATTTCTTAGGACTTAATAATTCTTTAGAAAAACTAACACTACCAAAGGTACAAGAAATAGGCGATAACTTTTTATCTTCTAATAAAATTTTACAAGAGTTAACTTTATCAAACATACAAAAAATAGGAGATAATTTCTTATATGAAAATACCACTTTACAAAGGTTAGATTTACCCAACTTACAAGAAGTAGGCGATGAATTTTTACATGATAATAATTCTCTTAAAAAGTTAGATTTACCAAGCTTACAAGCAACAGGCGATGGGTTTTTGGATACTAATAACACTCTACAATTTCTAAATTTACCAAATTTATGCGAAGTAGGAAACTTTTTCATATATAATAATAATGTTTTACAAGAGTTAAATTTACCAAATTTACAAAAGGTAGGAAACTTTTTCTTACTTTATAATAATTCTTTAAAAGAGTTAAATCTTTCAAACTTACAAGTAGTAGGAATTAGTTTCTTATTTGAGAATAATTTATTACAAAGACTAACTTTACCAAACTTACAAAAGATAGGAAATAATTTCTTATTTTGTAATAAATCTCTACAATCTTTAAACCTATTAAATTTACAAGAAGTAGGTGATAACTTTTTGTTTTCAAATAATGCTATACAAATACTAAATCTACCTAATTTACGTACAGTAGGTGAGAGCTTCTTACAGTCAAATATTACTTTACAAAAATTAAATTGTCCAAATTTAGAAAAAACAAAGGATTTCTTTTTAAAGTCTCATCCAATATTTAATGAAACTAATTTTGAAGATAATAATAAGAACAAGACAAAATGAATTATTTGAAAATAGTTTGTGGATAAAGTATAATGATAATAGAGGGTGGAAAAAATGGAACAAGATTTAAAAAT
>CANQKU010000150.1 GCA_947624535.1 uncultured Bacilli bacterium | reverse complement strand
CATCAAAAATATACCCATCAGATATAGCTTATACTGCTAAAGGAAATCCAAATGGAATGGAAATGTATGTAGTATACAAAATAGCAGTAAGAAATACAACAACTTATGATGAACCATTTAGAAATATATATGATGAACTTCGTTTATATTTAACACAATTAAATAATAACTTTAATGACAATATATACGAATTATCAACACAAAATAGTGAAAGTGGCTGGGATGGGGCAAATTACTTCGGATTATGGGAAACAACAGGAGCAGGAAAAGCAAGCTACAAAGTTAATGACGACGGAGCACTTGTAGGAAAAGAAGATGGAGAAATAAGTGATGGAATCAATCCAGGAGATACAGAAAGTATATATATCCAATTTAAAGTTAAACAATATTATCTTGAAACAGTATTAAAAGGAAATATTCCAGAAGGACTAGAAGTGGCAGTAACAAAAGCAGACTCAATAGGATATCATGGATATATGAGAACAGATAATGTATGGGATTATAATGCAAGTGTAAAATTCTATGAAAATAGTAGACAAATAGATCAAAATGAAACACAAGCAGTAAAAGAAGCATTCCTACATAAATCAACTGAAAAATATTCTGAATCAGGTGCATTATGCTTATTATTCCAGTTAGGAGATCCAAGAGTAATTTCAGGAACTGTATATGAAGATACTCAAACAAAAGAAAGTACAGATAGAAATGAAAGCTTAGGAAACGGAATAATAGATGCAAATGAAACAAATAGGGGAAGTAAAGTTAAAGTAGAATTACTAAATGCAACAGATGGAGAACCAGTAGCAAAACTATATAAGAAAGATGGTAATAGTGAAACAGGATATAGAGAAGAAAATGCAGAAACTTGGTCAGCAGAAGATGGAAACTATAGGTTTGAAGGAGTAGTACCAGGACTATACAAAATAAGATTCACATATACAGATGGAACAAGTAAGATGCTAGATGCAAATCTTACACCAAGAGATTATAAATCAACAATAATAAATACTCAAGAAGCCGGAAACTATATAAAAGATGCTATGGAAACAAAAGTAGAAGATATGAGAGCGAATGTAAACATATATAATCAAAATACATCAAATAAAGACTTACAAAAAATAGTTGAATGGTACAAATATTTATCAAATTCAAATTACAACATTACAACAGATAATTTAGAGGCAAGAAATGAATTTGAAAAATATAACTATAATGAAGTAGAACAAGGAACAAATGTTACAAGCCAAGATGGAACAACTATAGATCAATGGCCATCAATGGAAAGCTATACACCATACTTTAGTATATCAATAGAAAATGATATTGAAACATCTGCTAATGTAGCAGATGCACATAAACCAAATTATACTGGATTTAACTTTGGATTAATAAAATCTACAGAAATTGATATTAACCTAGATAAGATAATTTCAAATGTTAAATTAACAAATCAAGTTGGAACTGTATTAGATCAAGGAGATCCAAGCAAGACAAGAGATTATGTAACAGCATTAGATAATTTATCTAAAGGAAGTAAATATGCAAGAGCAGAAATGAACATGAATGATATATATGGTTCAGAACTTGAAACAACATATGAAATAACAATTAGTAATGATTCAGTTAAAGATTATACTGAAGATGTTGGTACAGCAAATTATGGCTATTACTTCAGATATGGTCAAAAGACAAATGATGCATATTTGAAAACAGCAACTGTATTGCAAGTAGTTGACTTTATAGATGGAAATTACAACTTATATGAAGGAACATCAGGAGAAACAGTTGTACATCCAAAAGAAGCAAAAGGAGGAGAAAGAACAGATACAGATAGTAATGTAACATTACGTATTGTAGAAAGTGAAGAACAACCAAGATACCTAAGCTTAACAGATTGGAGTGCAATAGAAGCTGGAGGAACAATTAGAGTTGACTATACTGTAGACGGAATATTCCAAGAAGATATGGATTTATCTTATGATAACAGTGCAAAAATTGTAAGTATGAAGTTAGCTTCAGGAGCAACATTAAAAACAGCATATGATTGGGGAGATTACTCAACAACAACATTAGTTATAACGCCAGAAACAGGTGAGGATAGAAGTCAAACTTATTATATAGTTGGAGCAATAGCTTTAATTATACTTGCAACAGGAGTAGTTGTTATTAAAAAGTATATCTTAAAATAACATAAAGATATCAAAATAAATAAAAAGGGTAGCAAACTAATAAAGTTTGTTATCCTTTTTTATATTCAGAAATAAAATGATAAATAAAAAAATCCAAGAAAAGTAAATTTTTTTCTTGAAGTTTTTTAATTAATGAACTATTTTATAAAATAATTTTAACAATAAATTGTACTAATTGCAATAGTTTTTATAAAAAAATTTTTATAAAAATAATTTAAAAATTTTATAAGTATTAATAAATTAAAAAATTTAAATGTGTTTAGTTTTCAATATATCTAGGATTTCTAATTTTTCCTTAATTAAAAAAATTAAGGAAAAGAAAAAGAGGAGGAAACATATGAAAACAAAAGAAAGAGGAATAACATTAATAGC
>CANQKU010000149.1 GCA_947624535.1 uncultured Bacilli bacterium | reverse complement strand
AAAAGAAGAAAGGAAAAAAAGATGACAAAAGCATTGAAAAAAATATGTTTGATATATTTAAGTATTATTGTAATATTGGCAACATTTTCAAGAGTGTTTGCAACAGATGTAGTAACAAATTTAAATGTTATACAAGAGACCAGTGAAACATTATATTTAGAAAATGATCAAGGATTTATCTCAAAGAAAATAGTAGATTCAAACAAAGATACAGGAGAAGTAACAATAGAACTTAAACTTTCTAATACTAAAAAAGATACAGAAAAAATAGAAAATGATAGTACAGAAATAATATTTGTAATAGACAATTCTTTTAGTATGGAAGAAAAGGTAAGTGAGAATAAAACTCGTAGAGATGCAGTTATATCATCGGCTCAAGAATTTACAAGTTCATTATTTAAAGATGTTAATAATTTAAAAGTTGGCTTAGTGTATTATTATGGCTTTGATACAACCGATGATGGAAATTCTGTTCAAAGTTATGGTACAGTAGATACTGCAAAGGTACTTGTTAGTTTAACAGATGATGAACCGAAGGTACAAAAAGGATTATCATCATTGTCGACAATGAATTATAACTCGGGGACTAATACTGATGCAGGTATAAGGAGAGCGAAATCTATGTTTACCTCTAGTACAACTTCTCAAAAGTTTATTATTTTATTATCAGATGGTGTTCCTAATCATGCAGTTGATGTTTCAATACGCACAGGTGGATGGTTCTATCCTAGTGCAACGGAACATCAAGCTAGTGTGAAAAATACAACAAGATCAACTATTCAATCATTAGGAAAGAGTAATATAAATCTAATTACAATGTTATCTGGTTTGACGGAATTAAGTGAGGATGATAAAAATGTAATAGAAGCCGTTTTTGGAACGGCAGAGAAGCCTACTTTGGGTAAGTTATATAACATAAATGATGCTGAAATAGATAAAATTATAAAAGAAGAAATTTATCATGAAGTGCTTGAAAAAGTACAAAATCCTATAAATACTGTAAAAATAGTTGATTATTTTCCAGAAGATATAGCAGACAATTTTGAGTTTTCTTATGTAGGAAATGCAAGTATTGGAGATGTAACAGAAGATATAGATCCAGGAGATCATACAATAGAATGGAATATCGATACATTAAAAGGTGATGAAGTAGCAACATTACGATACAAATTAAAAATTAAAGATATGAATAATGCGGAATTATTAAATAAAACAATAGCAACAAATGAAAAAGTAGTATTAACATATAAAGATACAGATAGTAAGGACTATACAGTTACGCTAAATAGTAGTCCAAAAATACAATTATCTGAAATAAAACAAGAGGAAAATAATACTTCAGGAGAAAATAATTCTGGAATTGATTATGGCGGTATATCTACAAATAATGAAAAAGACATAACACAAGCTTCAGGAAAATTACCACAAACAGGTATTGGAGTAGGAATAGTTATAGCAATAGCTTCTATAATTGGTATAGGTATATTCTCTTACTCAAGAATTAGAGAGTATAAAGATATATAATATTTTTATGTGATGTAAAATGTAAAAAATTCGAAAGAAGAAAGGAAGATAAAGATGACAAAAGCAAAATATATAATTGCAGTATTATTTGCAAGTTTAATATTATTAATAGTACCAAATATTTCAAATGCAGCAGTTACAGTAACAAGAAATATTGAATCAAAAACTACAATGAAATATAGTGTTTCTGGATTAAATTTAAATGAAGAACATGAGTATGAATATGGTTTTTCAGCGACAAAAGCTGCAGAAGTTAAAAATTGGTATAAGGTAACCGAATATTCAACGACTTCAGCAACTGTAACATTAAGATTAAGCGATGGTAATATGAAAGAAGTATTTGATGCTACAGATACAGGATATTTAACATTAAGAGATATAACAGATGGGAATAAAATAGTTGTAGAACCTACAACTATAGATTTAAAAATACCATATTTGTTGGTAACTGATTATACTGTAATAAATAATGGGATGGACTTTACTAAACGGAAAGACTTCAATTGTAGGGCGTAGTAGCTTTAGTCTTAGTGCATTTTATCAATATGAAAAGATAACAGATGCTAATATTATAAATAAGTATAAAGAAATCAAGGCAAATGATGGTAATGTTTTGGAAATGCAGGATATATTAAAACAGAAAGCTCCTGTTTCTGGATGGAAAGGATGGGCATGGTGGAATTTGAATGAGGGAAATCCAGTAAACATTGTAGATGTGCCAGAAGCTGGTCTATATTACCTATGGATATATGCTTCACTTAGTGGTGTAAAAGATATTTACGGGTACATAATAGTTGATAACTTAGAACCAGAAATTGCTCTAAATAGTATATCAATACCAAAAACAAGAGAAGTAGAATTAGGAAAAACACTAAAACTTACTCCTACATTTAACCCAGAAAATACTACAAATAAAATTGTAACATGGAGTTCAAGTGATGAAACAGTTGCAACTGTTGATAATGCAGGAAATATAACTCCTAAAAAAATAGGTTCTACTATAATTACAGTAACTTCACAAGACGGAAAGAAAAAAGCAACATGTACTGTTAC
>CANQKU010000148.1 GCA_947624535.1 uncultured Bacilli bacterium | reverse complement strand
GTTGTAGGATCATCAACAACATATAGCAATGGAACTTCAGGATTATCATCAACAAATGTACAGGCTGCAATAGATGAATTATACGCCAAAGCAGAAGCCTCGAAGAGTAATATAGTAAAAGCATATACATATGATAAAACTTTAGTATCTAGTCACACAGAGGGTACAGGATATAGTGCTGTTACAATAAATGTATATAAATGTGTAACAGGAGAAGAGTCAACCTGTGTAAAAACAACATGTTATCAAAATAAAGAAGCCAATTCATGTCCACCAGGAACAATTATTGATTATAGAGTAAATAACAATCAAGTAGTAAGATTTCATGTAATAAAAGATGATGGGACAACAATGAAACTACAAAGTCAAAAAAATACGTTACAAAGTGCATGGTATACAAGTAATGATAATAGATATGGCCCAACTACAGCTTTAGTTGCATTGGAAAGTGCCACAACAGGATGGACAAATGTAAATGATCAAACTTACTCAATAGGAGATAGTAAAACAACTTTAGGTTTTTCAGGTTGTGGGAATACTTCATCATTAGGAAACGGCAAATATTTAACACAATGTACTGTAGCTACATACAGTTTATCAAGAGGACCAGTGAAAGCACGAATGATAACATTAACAGAAGCGTTTGATGTAGGTTGTAGTATGTTTAATTTGAATAATTGTCCAATATGGATGTATAACTATTTAGATGGATCAACAAGTCACGGAGGAACAGCCAATGATACAGGATATGCTTATTGGACTATGTCAGCTGCTACTATGAATTCTAGTCATGCGTGGTATGTAATATCTAATGGTATTGTAGAATATAATAATTATCCCCCAGTTCCTTTTGGTGTTCGCGCGGTAGTAGTCATCTCCAAATAATAAACTAGAAATGTCTAACTAATTATGATATAGTATGAATGAAATATTATTTAAGTAATTAGGAGAATAGTAATGACAAATGAAATAGATAAAAAATTAGATGAATTAATTAATATTATTAAAAATTCTTCTGAATATATTAATTGTTTACAAATTAAAGAACAAATGAATAAAAATAAAGAATTAAATGAATTAATAGAAAAGCTAAAAAATACACAAAAAAAATATATTAAAACTAAAGATAAAAGTGTAAAAGAAGAATTAGATAAATATGAAAAAAAATTAAATAGTATTCCTATTTATAAAGAGTATAATCAATACTTAGTAACAGTAAATGAAAAAATAGAATTAATAAAAGAAGAACTTAATAATTACTTTAATCAAAAATTAAATAAAGATAAAAGCACGAATTAGTGTTTTTTTCTTTATTTTTGCATAAATTAGATTGAGGAGGAGTAATATGTCTAATTATAAAGAGATTGTTACTAAAGCAGTAATTGGAAAGGGAAAGAAAACTTTTACAACAACTAATGAAAAATTGGTAGATAAAAAACCTTCTACTATTTTAGGATGTTGGGTAATTAATCATACATTTAGAGGAGAACAGCAAAATAATTCTATTGTTATTAATGGATCTTATGACGTAAATATTTGGTATTCTTATGATGATGATACTAAAACAGAAGTATTGAAAGAAACTAATACTTATAAAGAAGTTGTTAATGTTAGAAGAAGAGAAGACTCTGATAGTGATAATGAAGAAATTATTGTTAGAAGTTTAAAACAACCTAGTTGTGTAAAAGTTGATATTGATGATAACAAAATAGTTTATACTATTGAAAAAGAATTAGGAATAGAATTAGTAGGAGATTTAAAAGTAAAGATTGCTATTAACGAAGAAGAAGATCCATGGGATGAAATTGTAGAAGATCCAGAAAAAGCAGAAAAAGAAATTGAACAAGAAGTAAAAGAGGATTTTATTAATGAAGATGTTATATAATATGTAGAGGCTAATAAGGCTTCTTTTTATATTTGAAAGTGCTGTTATCAAAAAAAGGTTGACAGAGTTTAAAAAGAGTTATATAATAGAACAGGAAAAAGAAAGGAAGGTGCTTTAAATGGCAGTAAAATTAAGACTAACAAGAATGGGTGCTAAAAAACGTCCTACTTATAGAATTGTAGCAACTGACTCTAGAAGTCCAAGAGATGGAAAATATTTAGAGCAAATTGGTATCTATAATCCAGTGGGAGAAAAAAATGTTAAAATTAATGAAGAAGTAGCATTAAAATGGCTAAATCAAGGAGCTATTCCAACTGATACTGTTAGAAATTTATTTAGTGAAGCAGGTATTATGAAAAAATATGCTGATGCTAAAAGTAAGAAGGCAGAATAGATATGGATTTAGTTAGTTTAACAGAAAAAATTATCAAATCATTAGTTGTAGATGAAGATGCTGTTAGTGTAAAAGAATTTCCAACTGAAGAAGATAACGTTATATTAATTCAAGTAATGGTAGCTGAAGATGATATAGGTAGAGTAATAGGTAAAGCGGGTAAAACTGCTAATGCTATTAGAACATTGATACAAGCTAGTAGTACATTGAAAGAAAATAAATATGTAAAAATTGATATTGATAAGTTTTAAAACTAATAAACTTGGGTTATTACAAATCCCAGGTTTTTTGTTGTGTACAAAATTTTTCTTGACAAAAGCCCTGGGGGG
>CANQKU010000147.1 GCA_947624535.1 uncultured Bacilli bacterium | reverse complement strand
CAATGTGGATTTTCTGTTGCTGCGACTAATTTATATGTAGCTAGAATTATTTCTTTAGGAACATTGATTGCTATTTATTTATCTACCTCTGATGAAATGCTTCCAATTTTAATTTCTGAAAAAGCAGATATTTCTATTATGATAACGTTAGTAGTCATTAAATTGATAGTTGGTATAATTTTTGGTTTTATAATTGACTTGATTTTTAGAACAAAGAAAGATGAAAAAATCCAAATAGAAAATTTATGTCAAGAGCATGACTGTCATTGTAATCAAACGACTATATTAAAATCTTCTTTAAAACATTCTTTACATATTATTATTTTTATTTTTTGTATAACCTTTCTTTTAAATATAGGTTTTACTTATCTAGGGGAAAAAGTACTTAGTCATATTTTTATGAAAAAACAAATTTTTAGTGGACCTCTTTTAGCTAGTCTTATAGGGTTAATACCTAATTGTGGTGCTAGTGTAGTGTTGACAGAATTATATTTAAATCATGTTATTTCATTTGCATCTGTTATATCAGGATTATTATCTTCTTCAGGTGTTTCTTTACTATTTTTATTTAAAATAAATAAAAATCTAAAAGAAAATTTTATGATTTTAGGGTTAGTTTATTTTCTTGGAGCAATTGTTGGAATATGTATAAATTTGATTAATATAGTTATCTTTTCATAGTAATTAGCGAAAAATATTGCATTTTTTGGTATTTTATGTTATAATAGAGCCACTTATTGAGAGGGGGTATTTTGGATGCAATTATGTTTGAAGGGTAATTTTATACAACAAGCTTCAAAAGCTCAATTTTTAGCAAAACATAATATATTTTTAACAGTAAAAGATTTTAAGTTAATATTTGCTAATGAAAAAGATTTTATGAAGGGACTTCTTTTATTAAAGAGTGCTAATTTAATTAGTAAAAAAGAATTATTAGATAGTTTAAAATTACTTAGTGTTAAACATTATATTAGTGCAATTACAGTTTTATGTAAGTATCATATTATTACTAAAAAAGAGTATAATCATATTGTTAGACCGCTTTATCCGCATTTATATAGACAAGAAATAAGAAAAACAATTCAAAATGAAAAGTATAAGTATAATGCTAATAAAGACAGTGTTGTTATATTTGGAGAAAATGGTAAATATTTATTATTAAAGAGAGTTTATGATAAGAAGTGTGGATTTTATCACTATTATTTAGCCGCACAAGATGAAAATGAAGATGATGCTTTATTAGATGTCCGTGATATTCCATTTATAATAAAGAAAGATTCTCCAATATATGGTATTATTAGTAAATTTTATCGTATGAATAAAGATAGAACAATTCTATCAACAAGTGATAGTACTCGTAATAATCATGTTAAAATTCAAAAAGATAAAAATAGTAACTATATTTTAGGAGTTCAAAAAGTTAGAAGAGATATGGCTATTTCAAGTTCAAAACAAGCAATTATGGATATGGGTACTCCTGTGACTAACCGTCATTATGTATTAATTGACTCTTTATTTGAACAAATATCTTTATTTACAACAACAAGAAAAATAGCAAGACAACAACAAATATTAGCAAAACAGCAAGAAAAATTAGCAAGACAACAAGAAAAGTTAAATGCTAAAAAACAATTAGTAAGAAAAAAATAAATTATAGGGTAGTTAATTAAAAATATAGTTGACGATCTTTTAAACTTTAAACTACCTTTTATTATGCATTTTTAGTATTTTAAAACTTTTGTAGGAAACTGTTTTTGCAAAATTGATTACATAGTGGGTGATAAGATGAAATTTAGAAATAATTTTATAAAAGTTTTGAGATTAGTTATTTTTGTATCATTGTTAATAAGTCCAATAATAAGTGTGTATGCTGATACGATTAATATGGAAAATATTGGTAATACAGATGCAACTATTAAAGGGATTAACTATAAAATTGAAGGTAATAATATTTTACTTTCTTCTAATGCCAATGTTGAATTAAGTGGTAATGCGAAAAATTATAATATTGTGGTAACAGAAAATTCCAAAGATGTAACAATTATTTTAAATAACTATACTTCTACTGAAATTGATGGTGGTTATAATAATTCTAATAAAATTGAATTAAAGGAAGGTAGTAGTGCAACAGTAACATTAATTGGAGTTAATAATTTATTAGCTGGTAATGAATCTTCTGCTATTCGTGTTCCAGTAAATACAGCTTTAATCATTAATGGAGAAGGAACATTAATTGCTGGAATAAATAATGGTAATTCTTCTGCTTCTAGTGCAGTTATTGGTAGTCAGTATTCTAATCCATTTGGTAGTATTACCATTAATAGCGGTAATATTACTACACATTATAGTGGAGTAGGGGATACAACTGGAATCGGTTCTGGTGATTATTATACTGGTGCTGAAATGAGTGGGGTTATCACTTTAAACGGAGGTAGTATCCATACTGATGTTTTGGGCAGTAATTCTGATAGTGATAAGGTATTTTTAGAAGGTAATGGTAATGCAGTTGTGTATGCAGATGATATACCATTAAATTCTAATCAATTTAATGGTATAATTATGCAAAACATCAGTTTTGCATATAAAACCACCAGCTATGCTGGTGAGAATAGTAAAGAGCTCCGCCCGCCAGGAAACATATAAA
>CANQKU010000146.1 GCA_947624535.1 uncultured Bacilli bacterium | reverse complement strand
TATGAGAAGCCAGAAGCTCAAGCAGTTTTAACTTCTTCTGATACAAAATTGTTCTTAGCACAAGATAAATCTGAAATAGAGTATTTAAAAGAAGTTTTTAAATTAAGTGAAGGTGAGGCTAATTTCTTAATTACTTGTTTGAAAGGAGAAGGGCTATTAAAAGTTGGTGGAGATTCGGCAATTATTCAGATTACTCCAACTCAAAAAGAGTTTGAGTTTGTAGAAACAAACATAAATAAATTGGTAGAAATGAGAAGATTAAAAGAGGAGAATAATTATGAAGATAATTAAAAGCAAAGGTTTGGCACAAAAGATAATAACGGTAGTTATTTTTATAATATTGTTGTTTAATTTTATATTTCCAGTAAAATCACAAGCAATTGATTTGGGTGGAGTATTATGGAATCCAATAAAAGATTTGTTGTGTAATATAACTGATACTTTGTTTAATGTATTACAGCATACTTTTATTGCTAATGCACCTGAAGCGGTTGTTAAGTTAACTAATGCGGAAATAGAAGAGGGAAAGTCTTATGGAATAATAAGTGGAAGAATAGCAGCTTTATTATCAAGTGAAAATTTAGATTATTTTAGAAAACAGAATGTATTTCCAAATATATTTTTTAGTGTTGAAAATATCTTTGCAAATAAAATTCCAGCTTTTGATGTTGATTTTATTTCTCACCCAGTAAAAAATCCCAAAGTGGAAGATAAATCAAAAAATGTATCAATAAAAAAAGATTTAAATAATATATTAACGACAGATGAAGCAAATCTATATTATTCAAACCAAGATATGATTAGCGAAGATTACAAAAAGAATTATTGGGCAATGAAAGAAATAGCATGCAGTATTGTAGAAGATGGAACAGGTGAAAATCTTGCAAAATGGTATGAAAAAGCGAAAACATATAGAGATATGTCAGATCCAAAAGAAAAGTGGGCATATGGAGTTTTAATACAATTAAAAGAATTTCCAATAAAAGAAGATACAGTATATATGAATGATTTCGAAAACCAAGAAATTGAAAACAATGTTACATTTAAGAAATTACAAGAACAAAGTATAATAACATCAGAAGGTCAAGTAAATATGCTTTGGGAACAAAAATATAAAGCAGGAGAAGAGGCTGGTATTGATGTACAACAAGCTTATCAGGAAACTATATCAGAAGCAAAAGGATGGTTTTGGGGGTCAATTGGAAATATTGCAGAAGAATTAAGTGGGACAATTTCTAATTGGTATTTAGCATTAAGAAATATAGCAATTGTTGCAATGTTATCAATATTAGTCTATATAGCAATTAGAATAATTATATCTAGTACTTCAGAAGAGGCAAAATATAAAGTTATGCTAAAAGATTGGTTAATTGGCATATGTTTATTATTTATCATGCATTATATAATGGCATTTTCTTTAAATATGACAAATTCATTAACTGGAATGCTAAATAATATATATCAAAATAATTTAAATGAGTATGCTAATTCTGTAAATAATTCTAATGAAGGAAGTTTAGAAAATGATAATGTAGACAATTCTGTTGATACTATAGCTTCAATGATGAGAACAAGTATTGCTGCCACAGATGATGTAGGATATCAAATGGGATACACTATCCTTTATGTTTTATTACTAATGTATACTATAATGTTTACATGGCAATATTTAAAAAGGGTAATATATATGGCGTTTTTAACAATAATATCACCATTAGTTGCTATGACATATCCAATAGATAAAATAAATGATGGAAAATCACAGGGATTTAATATGTGGTTAAAAGAATATATATTTAACTTATTATTGCAGCCACTTCATTTACTATTATTTACGATATTAGCTGGAAGTGCAATGAATTTATTTTACACTAATATTGTATATTCTTTAATAGCTTTAGGATTTTTATTACAAGCAGAAAAAATTCTTAAAAAATTATTTGGATTTGATAGTAAACCTCCAATTGGTGGAGGAGGACTTGCAGGAGGTTTTGCAGGAGGAGCAATATTTAGTACAGCGCTTAATGCTATAAGAAAAGTTCCAGAGGTAGGAAAAGGAAAAAGCTCAAAAGAAACAGATAAGATTAGAACAGCAGATAATAATAAATTTAACCTTCCATCAACGGACGATGTAGGCAGTAGTTATGGCAATTTATCGACTTTTAAGACAACAAATAAAGAAGGAAATGACTTACAAGAACATCCAGAAAGAGGAGAAACAAAAGATGAAAAGCCAAAAATGGAACCATTAAATTCAGATGATTTGTTTAGAGAATTAGAAGATGATAACAAACCAAAAACCGAACCACTAAATTCAGATGATTTGTTTAAAGAATTAGAAGATGATAATCCAGTAGATATTAATAAAAAGAAAACAAATGAAAATGATGTACAACAAACACAAAATTATAAGCCAAAAAGAAAAATAATAAAAGGTATGAAAAATTTAGCAAAAAGATATGTTCCAACTGTAGCAAAAGTAGGTGCAGGTTATTTAGCTGCTGGTACATTAGGTATAGCTGGCATAGCTGGAGGTCTTGCATCAGATGATTATAGCAATGTATTTAAATTTGGAGCAACAGGAGTAGCTGGTGGATATTTAGCAGGAAAATCTATAGGAGCTAGTGCTAGCAATTTAGTATTAAACACACCATCTAATGTGAAAAACAAAGTA
>CANQKU010000145.1 GCA_947624535.1 uncultured Bacilli bacterium | reverse complement strand
AACAATAGTCATTTCATCTTCAACATTAGCAGTCTCTTCCACCAATAAGAATGGTTTATCTCCATCAAAAGTCATAATAATCCTATTTCCACTAGTTTTATCTACTTTTTCTTCACTTACTAATTTAGTACCAGTTGGTAAAGCAAGTGGATAAATTGTATCTTCTAAAGCCCCAACCTCTTTTACTTTATCATCTGACTTTACTGTTTTTAAAGCTTCACTTACTTCAAATTGACTCTTTTTAAAAGTTGGTGAATAGTCAAGATCTTTTACTTTTAAAGTCATCAAAGCAATTCCATTTTCATCATAAACCTTAGCACTTTTCATCTTTAAATTCTTATCAAATACAACTTCTTGTTTTACTAATTTCTTATTATTGGGATAATTAACTTTAACAGTAAATGTGTAATTATTTTTAGTTTCTTTAAAACTTTTATCTTTATCATTTTTTAAGTCATTTATAATAGACTGCAACAAATAAATTTGTGAATTATTATTTGGCCAATCACTTTGAAATTTAAAACTCTTATTCAAAGAAGGTGTTAAAACATATACTCCATCATTATTTTTCAATATAATTTGTTCATAATTATTTGACGTATTTGTTAAACTAACTTTATATAAGTCATCTTTTTTATAAGAGACTGCTACATCATAATGATAAACTTCTTCATTATTAACTATTTCTAATGTTCCATCTAATTGGTAAGCTTTTAATTTTTGTATTTTTTTATCTAATTCTTTTGTTATATCCTTATCTGTATATTTTCCACACCCAGTTGTAATTAGAATTAAAAATGCTAAAGTAAATAATAAAATTTTTTTCATTTGTTCACCCCATATTTTTAGTTTCATTTAATTATATGGGTTAATGCATATTTTATTACAAAAAAGACTTATTAGAAATAATATTTTTTTACAATTTTATTAATTCTTTATAAACTAAAAAAGTCACACTAAGTGTGGCTCTATTTATTTAATCTAATTCATTTAATAGTAGTTTTAATTTTTCAGGATTTAGGCTTAGACCACCAATTAAATATCCATCTAATACTTTTGTCTTTAGCCTTTTTATATTTTCTTCATCGATACTTCCTCCATATATAACTAAGTTATTTGGATACATCAATTTAATTTTTCTAACAACATTTTCAATTTCTTCAATACTAGGTGTTTTACCACTTCCTATTGCCCATACTGGTTCATAGGCAATAATTATTTTTTCATTGTTTTCTAAATTTTTAAGTATAGATAGTTGTTCATCAAGCATCTTTTTATCTTCATTTTCACTAACTTCTCCAATACAAAGAATAGGAATTATATCTTGTTCAAGTAGTCTTTGTAGTTTTAATTTTATTTGATTATCATCTTCTTGTAAGTAATTTCTTCTTTCACTATGACCTACTATGCAGTAGTTAACGTTTAAACTTTTTAATTGTGCTGCCGAAACTTCACCTGTGTATGCTCCATTTGGGTAACTACTTACATTTTGAGCTCCTAATGAAAAATTAGGTAAGTCAGTTATAGCTAGATAAATGTTACTTGGACAAAATATTAAAGTTTGACTACTTGAAATTTCTTTTAATTTTTCTTGATAATTTAAAAACTCATCATAATTTAGATTTGATTTATTATTTAGGATAATCATTATTTATCTTCTCCCTTAATTTTTTTAGCAATTTTTGAAATAATACCAAATCGATATTTATTTCTATTTTCTATGGCATGTCTATATACTACTAAAACATTTTCAGCAAACTGAGCAGAGGAAAAATGTTCTGCTTGTATTCTTGCTTGTCTACTAATTTTTTCACGTTCTGCTTTTTTCTTAGATAAATTAATAATAATTTCTTGGTAATCTTTTTGATTTTCAAAAATAAATCCATTTAAGTGATTGGTAATAGCAGTTAAAAATGCTTCATCATTAATACAAACAGGACATACCCCCGCAGCCATAGCTTCTATTACTGTTAAACCTTGTGTCTCTGTTACTGAAGCAGTAGCAAAAATATTAGCTATCTGATAATAAAGTGGCATATCATCCCAACTAACTTTTCCCGTGAAAATAACATGTTTAGATATATCTAATTCTTTACATAAATCTTGTAATTTTTCTAAGTCAGGTCCATCTCCAACAATTAATAATTTAAGAGATGGTATTTTATCCTTTAAACTTTTTTGTGCTTGTAATAAAAATTCAATATTTTTCTCTTGGGCTAATCTTCCTACAAAGATAATTACTATATCTTTTTTAGCAAGTTTTAATTTTTTTCTTAACTGGTCAACTTTCTTTTTATCTACATTTTCTTTAAAAAATCTTTCTACTTCAATTCCTGTAGGTACAATATGAATATTTCTTTCAAATTTATATTTTTCTTTAAATAGTTTATAAGTTTTATTTGTTGGTACGATTAGTTCGGATGCTGTTTTATCGCAATAAAATTTTGTTAGATACTCTACAATTTTCTTACTTGATTTATCAAAATGTCCATGAGTAATATAGTGTGTATAATCTTCATACATAGTGTGATATGTGTGAACTAGTGGAATATTAAATTGTTTAGCGAATAATCTAGCAAATGTTCCGATAGCAAATTCAGTTTGAGAGTGAATTACGTCTAAATTCCAACTTTTAATTTTATTTACTGCTTGAACTGGATAAATACTAGTTAGTCTAGCATTATAGATTCCTGT
>CANQKU010000144.1 GCA_947624535.1 uncultured Bacilli bacterium | reverse complement strand
AAATTTGCCGCCGAGCATTTTCAAGCGTTTGGCGGGCACTATATTATGCCCATATAATAATACCAACTGGTTATATGGGCTCAGGTTCGTCAGCAATAACTGATTTAGTAGCTGAATTTAAAGATTGCAAAAATGAGTTCAAATCATACGAATATGTTATGTTACACTGTCCAAATGGCATTTTTGATTTAGAAGACAAATTATTAATTGGCAACAATGCAATAAGAAGTGATGAAGCTTTAAGAACTTTTGAAACTCAAATGAAAAAATTATATGATAAAAAATTTTGGTGGGTTGGAAATTACAAAGAAATTATAAGTAATGACTTTATGGACAAAGTTCATAACTACCTAAACAATATAACTCAGTTAAATTATAAAGGATATTGGTACACGCATGAAGAAGTAAATTCTAAAATGTTTTTTAAACTTTTATTAAGAAAACCTTTAAAAATAATATTTAAAAATAAATATTATAAACCAATTTTAAAATACAATGATGGAATGAGAATATCATTTATTAAACCTGATGATTTTTATAAGGCTTCAAAAGATTTTATATATGATATCATAAAAACAATATCTAGAGGTGCCGAAAATGTAGTTCTTGACCAATTTTTATTACCTTTTAATTTATTTAGAGTAGATAATTACTTTAATGACGATACAAGAGTAATAGTGGTACAAAGAGACCCTAGAGATGTTTTTATCTTAAATAAATACATTTGGGCACAAAATAATTTTGGTGTGCCAGTTCCATATGATGTTAATGAATTTTGTCGATATTATAAAGGTATGAGAGAAAGCGAAAAACCTACAACATCAAACAAAGTTCTTAGAATTAATTTTGAAGATTTAGTATATAAATATGATGAAACCTTAAAAAAAGTAATGAAACATTTAGATTTTACAGAAGAAATGCATATAAATAAAAAAGGAAGATTTAATCCTGAATTATCTATAAGAAATACTCAAATATTCAATAGTTCTCATAAATATGATGAAGAAATGAAAATAATCGAAAAAGAACTTAAAGAATATTTATATGATTTTCCTTATGTATTAGATAATAAAATAGAAAATACCATAGAATTCTAAGGAGTGTTTATTTATGGAGGATTATAAAAGAAACTTACAATTAAAAATTTTAGAAATAGTAAAAGATGTTGATGCAGTTTGTAAAAAAAATAATATTACTTATTATTTAGCTTATGGCTCTTGTCTTGGTGCCGTAAGGCATAATGGTTTTATTCCATGGGATGATGATTTTGACATAATTTTAAAATATGAAGATTACCTCAAATTTATTAAAGCATGTCAAAAGGATTTAGATAGCAAAAAATATTTTGTGCAAACATTAGAAACTGACCCAAATTATTATTTATCTTTTACAAAAATAAGAAATATACAAACTACCTTAATAGAAGAATCTAACAAATCTATGAATATGGTTAATGGAGTATATATTGATGTTTTTCCTTTAGTAGGATACCCAAAAGGAAAATTTAAACGTTTCATGTTTGATATAAATAGAGCATTTGCTTTATCTTCTAATATAAACGTAATTAACAATAAATTTTTATATTCTATATTTAAAATTATATTAAAAATATTCGGTAAAAAGAATATTATTAATTATTGTACTAAACAATGTACAAAATATAAATGTGAAGATTTTGAAGACTTAATTAGTGTATTTGACGCAGATGGTGTTCCGGTCAATTTAACTTCAAACACAATTTTAGGACAACCTAATTATATGAAATTTGAAGATATTACATTACCAATACCAGAAAATTATGATGATTATTTAAAAAATATTTATGGAGATTATATGAAAATACCATCTCAAGATGAAATTAACTTTAAAACTCATACTCCTTTTATATTAGATTTAGAACATTCATATGAAGAATACAAAAAATTACACGAAAAAAAATAATGTAATAATTCGGAGGAAAAATGAAAAAAATTTGTTTTGTATTAGATCAATTTCTTTATGGAGGAATTGAAAAAATACTTATTAATTATGTAAGTAATATTGATAAAAATAAATATTCTATAGATATAATAATTTTGTCTAATACAGAGGATATGATAAAAAATATCCCTTCTGATTGTAATATAATATTAAAAAAATTACCTAGAAGTCATTGTCCATTATTTAGAGCCTCTACTATGGTACGAAGAGATGGTGGAGCAGTATTATACTATGGTACTTATTTATTAAAAAAATTATTTCTTGAACCTATAAATTTTTTAAGATTTAACAGAGAAAGAAAAATAAATTATGATGTTGTAATTGCTTTTTCTGGACATATAAATGATATATATGTTACAAACAAATTTTTAAGAGGTAATAAAAAAATTGTATGGGCACATGGTTTAGTATATCAATATCTACTTCTATCCCCTGCCTTTGAAAAAATGTACAAAAAATTTGATAAAATAGTTAGTATAAACAAATTTAACCAAGATGACATTTTTGATTATAAGCCATATTTAAATTATAAAATAGAAAATTTATATAATCCTATTCCTTTGATGAAAGATGATTATTCACAGGATGAATTAGATAAAATCAAAAATATGTATGGCAATTATATATTGACTGTAGCTAGAATGGCTCCTCCTAAAGATTTTATCACTTTGATAGATGCATATGAAATATTAAGAAGAAAAATGGAAAATCCTTGTAACA
>CANQKU010000143.1 GCA_947624535.1 uncultured Bacilli bacterium | reverse complement strand
GGTGGAAATTATGAAATAAATTATACTATCTCAGCTACTTTAAATAACCCTGGTAATCTAGTTGTCGCTGTTAGAAATGCTGGTAAAGATATTGAGGGTTCTAGTGCTACTTTAGAATTACCTGCTAACGTAACTGGTACTCTTGCTAAAAGTATTATTGTTGATTTAAATGATGGTGCAGCTTTATCACTTGCTTTAATTTCTACAACTTCAGACACTGGAGGTAGTATTAGTCAAGCTACTTTATCAGTAAAATTACTAGATTAAAAAAACTAAAAAACTACCAAATAAGGTAGTTTTCTTTAACGCTATTTATTAATTTACAGCATCTTTTAAAGCAGATCCTGCTTTGAATGTAACAGCATTTCTAGCAGGGATTTCAACTGTAGCACCAGTTCTTGGATTGTGTCCTTGACGTGCAGCTCTTTTTGAAACAGCGAATGTTCCAAATCCTACTAGAGGTACTTTATCACCATTTGATAAAGCATCTTTGATCGTATCAATTACAGCATCAAGTGCTCTAGTAGCATCTGCTTTTGTTAAACCAGCTTTATCTGCTACTGCTTCTACTAATTCTACTTTTTTCATTATGTCTTTACCTCCCAATAATTATTAAGCATTTCATAGTATGCTTACATATTGAATTTACCATGAATTTAGTGAAATTGCAATAAAAATAGGCGAAAAAGCTTCAAAACTTACATTTTTTTTACTTTTTCTTACTCAACTTTTGACTTATCGTATCTAAAAGAGCAATAATACTACCCATTCCATAGAAAAATACACAAGTTAAAAATGAAGCAAACCATATAGCAAGTGTTAACGAAAAGTTAAATTCAGTTGTAGTACATATATTGGAATACAAACTAGAAGTAGTTCCACATGAAGGAAATAAATTACCAAAAATAACCCCTACACAAAGTCCAATTCCCATAATAACTAAAGCAATAATTTGATAACTATTTAATTTTTGTTTAACAACCTCATTAGTTACACTTTTAAACTTTGGAAAATCTTTCTTTAACTTATCTATCTCATCAAACATATTCATACTTATTTTACCTCCTCACTACTTTTTAAAGTTTTCTTACTAGTATGTTCTTTATATAAATAAATATAACGAGCAAATAAAATCATATATGAAGTAACTAATAAAGATACAATAGTTCCCTCTAAAGTTGCAGCTTGAATTAAATTAATAGTTAGTAAAATAATCTCTAAAATTACTATAGTATAAAAATAATTAATATTACTAATATCATTTAATGGAGATTTTTCTAATTTAAATTCTTTCCAAATTCTAGTTTGATAAAGTAATGAATGGATCATATATACTAAAAAAATAATATTAATACCTAAATTAATTAAAGATATTAAACCAAATGACTGAATAATAGTAAGTATAGAAGTCATTGTAAATATTGCATAAATTAAGATTAAAAATAGATTGAAAAAATTAAAGTATTTTTTTCCAGTTTTTGTCTTTAGTGGAATAAAATATAAAAGTCCTACTATATACATACTATTATGATTTAATAAATTTCTTAAAATTGCTGTAGATCCAATATCATTTTTTACAGCAAATGACTGAGATAAAATAATAATAAAACCTAAAGCAATAATAGCTAGAGTTGTTATAATATTTGGATTATCATACCATTCAATAACTTTTGTTTTTTTAACTTCTTTATTTTCTTCTTTTTCCATTATACCACCTTCCTATTACAATTATAGCATAGCCTATGTGTAAATTATATGAATTTTAATTAATTTCTTTTGTTTTACATGTATACTTTTTTAAGTTTTATTTACAAATTAGAATGTCTTATGATATAATACACGTTAGTTTGGAGGGGTAAATATGGCTATACCTGTAGTTGCTATTATAGGACGTCCTAATGTAGGTAAAAGTACACTTTTTAATAAAATAGTAGGTCAAAAAATTTCTATTATTGAAGATAGCCCAGGAGTTACTAGAGATCGTATCTATCAAGAAGTTACATATAATAATAAAAGATTTCATTTAATTGATACAGGTGGTATTGACTTAGAAAATGCAAACTTTAATAAAGAAATTAAAATGCAAGCTGAAATTGCTATAGAAGAAGCTGATATTATATTATTTATTGTAGATGGTAAAGAAGGATTAACTTCCAATGACTTATTAGTTAGAGATTTACTTAGAAAAACTAAGAAAAAAATAATTGTTGCTATAAATAAAATTGACTTTAAAGAAGCTAAAAATAATTTATATGACTTCTATGAGTTAGGATTTGATACTTATATTCCAATAAGTAGTATTCATAATATAGGTTATGTAGAATTAATGGATGCCATTACTATGAATTTTCATGAATATAATGATGAAGTAATAGATAATAGATTAAAGTTTTCAATTATAGGAAGACCTAATGTTGGTAAAAGTTCTTTAATGAATGCCTTATTAAATGAAGAAAGAGTTGTTGTTTCTAATATTGCTGGTACTACTAGAGACTCTGTTGACTCTATTTTAAAATATCATGGCAAAGAATATGTATTAATTGATACAGCTGGAATGAGAAAAAAAGGAAAAGTATTTGAGTCAGTTGAAAAATATAGTCTACTACGTTCTATGAAAGCTATTGATAGAAGTGACTTATGTTTAGTTGTTATTGATGCTTTAGAAGGAATTACTGAACATGATAAACATATCGCAGGATATGCCATTGAAAGAGGAAAAGGACTTATCTTTGTAGTTAATAAATGGGATA
>CANQKU010000142.1 GCA_947624535.1 uncultured Bacilli bacterium | reverse complement strand
ACTATCTAAGTAGTTCAACAAGTTACGGAGGAACAGCTAATGACTCAGCTGAGAGTGCTTATTGGACCATGTCGGCCGTCTCTTCTTACTCTAGCTATGCGTGGAATGTCTACTACTACGGCTACGTGGACAACTACAGCAGCTACGGCACGACGAGTGCTTATGGGGTTCGTGCGGCAGTAGTTGTCTCCAAATAGGAAACTATTTGAATTTGAATATGAATTATAAATTTATTAAAGAGAAAAATTAAATAGGTTAGTTTTTCTTTTTTTTAGTGCTTTGTTTCTATCGACAAACCTAAGTAAATGTTATATAATTGTAAGTGATATTGTGTGACTTAGGAGGCGTCAGCTAAATGGTGATTATTGATAATAAAAAGAAGATTAATAAGATTTTTAAAAGTGTTAAAAATGTTTTTATTATGGCTCATAAGGATTTAGATTTGGATGCTTTAGGTAGTTCTATTGGAATGTATATGATATTAAAGCAAAAAAAGAAGAAGTGTTTTTTAATTATTGATGATAAAGAGCATGAGTTAGGGGTAGAAAAGATTTTAAAAGAATTAGATGGCTGTCTAACTATTTTAAAAAGTGATGAAGTCTCAGCTAATATGAATGCTAATGATAAGAAAAATCTATTATTAATACTAGATACTAATAAAAAAGAATTAGTTCAAAGTAGTGAGGTTTTAAAATTATTTTCTAAGAAAATGATATTTGATCATCATGGAATTGGTAAAACTACAATTAAAGATGCATTCTTAATAGATGATGATAATGTTTCTAGTACTTGTGAGATGATTACTAATTTAATTGAAGAGTATGATATTGAACTAGATCCATATTATGCGACTATATTACTTTCAGGTATTGTATTAGATACAAATAATTTTACATTAAAGACAACCGCTGATACTTATTATGCTGCTTATTACTTAGCTTCTTTAGGAGCTTCTGCTAAAAAAGTACAATATTTATTAAAACAAGATTTATTAGAATATACTGAACGTGAAAAACTATTAACTAAAATAGAAATTATAGATAAAAAAATAGCAATTTCTAAAGCTTCTTCTGCAACTATTTATAGAAGAGAAGATTTAGCTAAAGTTGCTGATACCCTATTATTCTTTAATGATATTGAGGCTTCATTTGTAATTGGAAAAATTTCTAAGAATGAAGTAGGGATAAGTGCTAGAAGTTTAGGTAATTATGATATTTCAAAAATTTTAGATAACTTAGGTGGTGGCGGTGATGACTATAATGGTGCTGTTAGGTTTTCAAATAAAACTATCACTAAAGTAGAGGAGTTGCTTAAAAAAGAAATTAAAAAACAAGAGGGTGACTAATATGCAAGTAATTTTTGTTAAAGATTTAAGAAAACAAGGTAAAAAAGGTGATATTAAGAATGTTAAAGACGGGTATGCTTGGAATTATTTAATTAAAAATGGCTATGCTATACCTGTTAATGAACAAAATCTAAATGATTTAACTCATCAAAAGAAAAGAGAAGAAAAACAACAAGAAAGTCAAAGACAAGAGGCTTTAAAAGTAAAAGAAAGAATAGAAAAAGAAAACTTAGAATTTAAAGTAAAAGTTGGTAGTGATGATCGTATGTTTGGAAGTATTAGCCAAAAACAAATAAAAGAAGAATTATCAAAAAGGGGATATATAATTGATAAGAAACAAATAGAATTAGATAATCCTATTACGTCATTAGGTTATCATAAAGTAAATATTAATCTTTATTCTTCTGTTTCAGCAATCATTAAAATTCATGTAGTAAAATAGAGGTGAATTATATGGCATTAAAGACTTTACCAAATAATTTAGAGGCTGAACAATCTGTTTTAGGGGCTTGTTTTCTATCTAAATATGCGTTACAAAAAGCGTGTGAAGCATTGACAGAGGATTCTTTTTATAGTGATAAAAATGCCAAGATATTTGCTAGTTTATGTTCTTTAGCTGAACAAAAAGTTCCTATTGATATAACTACAGTTACAAGTGACTTAAAAAATAAAAAAGTACTTAGTGAAGTTGGTGGGGTTGAGTATTTAACTGAAATTTTAAATTTTGTACCAACTGCTAGCAATGTTGACTATTATATAAAAAATGTTACTGATACAGCAATTTTGAGAAATTTAATAGAGACAGCTACTGATATTGCTAATGATGGGTATGAATTAAATGAAGACGTTAATGAAATCTTAGATGATGCTGAAAAAAAGATTTTAAATATTGTAAAAAACAGAAAGTCAAGTGAGTTTAGGTCAATTAAAGAAGTGTTAGTTAAAACTGAAAATGACTTGGGAAGATTAGCTGAGACTCATGGAGAAGTTACTGGTCTAGCTACTGGATGGTATGATTTTGATAAATTAACTGCTGGATTACATGAGAATGAATTTATTATTATTGCGGCTCGTCCAGCGATGGGTAAAACTGCTTTTGCTCTAAATTTAGCAGTTCATGTTGCGATGAACCAAGATAAAGCCGTAGCGCTATTTAACTTAGAAATGGGAGCAGAACAATTAGCTCTTAGAATTTTATCATCACTAGGACAAATTGATGGCTATAAATTAAGAACTGGTAAACTTCTTAATAATGACTGGAAAAGAATTAATGAAGCATCTAGTCAATTATCTGATGCTAATTTATATATTGATGACACCTCAGGTATAACAATTGGCGAAATAAGAGCTAAGTGTAGACGTCTAGCTAGTAGTGATAAGGGGTTAAGTTTAGTTGTTATTGACTACTTACAATTAAT
>CANQKU010000141.1 GCA_947624535.1 uncultured Bacilli bacterium | reverse complement strand
CTATAATTCTATATTTCTCTTTATTATTGTCTTATTAACAATAACTGCTATTATTGATAATACTCCAAGAATTGATATAGTAAACAATATATAGTTTACTGCTGCTCCTGTCTCTATTCCTATTATTAGGTTTGCTGAGCCTAAATCATCTTCTCCTTTTTGTCTGTTTCCTGCAATCGAATCTCTATCTTCTACACCTATTGAGTTTGAGCTTTCTCCTATCTCTGCCAGGTTATTTACTAATCCTGTATTACTCTCTGTCATTGTTTTTGTTAATACTAATATTACCTCTTTTGTTTCTCCTGGTTCTATCTTCTCATTCGCAAATCCTGTATAGTATAAGTTTCCTTCTGATTGATACCATCCCTTATTTAAGCTTGAATTAAAGCTTAAATCTGCTGGTTTATAATCTACTATTTGTTTTGCATATCCTGCTACTTCTCCTTCGTTTCTTATACTTATTTTATATTCTACTATTACTGTACTTCCTTCTAAGTTCTTTGCATGTATCTCTACTCTTGTCATTTCTGACTTTGGATTTGTTGTTCCTGTACTCTCTGCTGTTATTACTGTTACTTTATTTATTATCTTACTTAAGCTTAAATCAAATTTTACTGCATCTACTAATCCTAAATCTAAATTTGATTTATTCTCATTTAAATCTATTACATCTGTTATTGCACCTGTCTTTTCTACTCCATCTATTGTTATTCTTGATGTTACTGCATCTGAATTTACACTCTCTGTTGTTCCCTCAACTTGATATGTTGTTGGCATATATTTTTCTGTATCATAATCAAAAACTACTATATATTTTCCTTCTTCTATTTCTGTAAATTTATATACTCCATCACTATCTGTTGTAATTTGCTTTTTGGTTGTCGCTGTATTTGAATCTACCAGTGTTACTGTTGTTCCACTTATTTTTTGTTCTCTATTTTCTCTTATTCCATTTCTATTATCATCTTTCCAAACTGTTCCAGATATTGTATATATTTTTTTATTTGGATCTGTTGGATTATCTGGATTATCCGGACTATCTGGATTTGTTGGGTTATCTGGATCGTCTGGGTTATCTGGAGTATGTGGGTTATCTGGAATATCTGGGTTATCTGGATTCGTTGGATTATCCGGATTATCTGGGTTATCTGATGACTGTTCAACTTTTAGAATATGTATTACATCCTCTGATACAGCTACAATCTCTTCATTATACTTTAATATTGCATTACTTATTATATTATAATCTTCTGTCACTATGGCTAATGCGTCCTCTCTAATTTTCGTTTTTATTATTATTCGATTTGTTTTTTCAATATCATTTAATAATGTTTCATCCTCAAGTCCAAATATTAACTTAATAGGTGATTCTCCATTATAATCTATTCCATATTCATTCTGCTGTAATAATTTTCCATTCAAATAAATTTCTTGTATTTCTAACATATCTGAAATTGTATCTTCTATCTCTAAATAATCAATATTTATACTTCCTTTATTTTTTAATGTTATATTATAATCTATTTCTTGTCCAGGAAATACTTCTTCTGGAGTAGGTGTTGATTTTAAATTAAAGTCTAAATCTACTGTTTTAATTTCAACAGATATTTTATTTGATCTTAAAGTATTGTTTCCTTCTTTTACTGTTGCATATAATTCAGCTAATCCTACTTCACTTCCCATAACGTAAATATTTACTCCATACCCTTCATTAGCTTTTAATTCATTTATATTTATAGATGTAGCTTCACTATCTGTTATAGATTCAAATTCTCCAGTATCATCATTGACTTTAAAAAATTTCAAATTATTTGCTTTCATAAATTCTATGTCAATGTTATTAATTGTTTCTTTAGAAATGTTTGCAATTCCTAATCCATAAATTGATATATCTTTTGTACTTATATAATCCTCTGCTTCAAAAGGTCCTTGTGCTTCAAATGTAACTTGGATATTACTTGGATTAACAGTATTAGTTACATATTTTGTTTGACTTATATCACTATCTGCAAAAACAGTAATTTGATTACAAATTGTATTAACATTTTCTTTATTATTTACTCTTAAATACAAATAAAATACCTTTGTTTCTCCTGAAGCTATAGTTTCTGTTATAGTTTCAGTCATTATATTTCCTTCTAATACAATATTTTCAGGATATTCTTCAAATATTCCTTCATCAGTATATTCATTATCAGGATTTATTTCTATTTTATCTTCTTCTTCTCTAATTGTATAAAATCTTCTTAATTTATAATTATGTGCTGATTTTTCATAACTAAGTGGTATTGCATTTTCAGGTACTATTTCTTGTATTTTTATTCCTGTTAAGTCTTTATCTCCATCATTTTTTAATGTTACCTCATATTTTATTATCTCTCCTGCTGTTACCTGTTCTCCAGTATTTTCTTGCGTATCTGTTCCTACTCCTACTTCATCATTTCCTACTATTGCTTTTACATCCATTTTTAGTCCTGTTGTTTCTGTTTGTAATTTCACTTCTGTTGCTTCTTCTCTTGCTTCTTCTGTTGTTTTTAAATTTATATATCCTACACTATATTCTTCTGTTGCAACTGTTCCTTCTTTTAATTTAGATGGTACATTTATTTTGTAGCTTGCATTTAGTCTTTCCCCTTCTAAAAGACTATCTTTTATTATTAAATAACTTTTTACTGTTTCTGAGTTTCCTACTTGGCTCCATCCATTTGTTTCATCTTCTAAATTATCTGTTGCATCTTCTCTATCACTATAGTATACTTCTGCTCCTTCTACTTCTATTCCTTCTGCTATCTCTATTCCCAT
>CANQKU010000140.1 GCA_947624535.1 uncultured Bacilli bacterium | reverse complement strand
CTGCAAATGCATCCATTCCTAGGCTAATACTAATTAAAATTATTTCTAAAAGACTCATAAATTAAAATATCCTTTTGCCCAATATTCATTTTTCTATGAATATACTTTTCTTTAATTTATTCATACTTTATTACTTTATTACTTTATTACTTGTATTATACAATAACTCCTGCTAAAAGTAGTGCTATTACAATAGCACCTAGTACTATTCTGTAATATCCAAATACTTTAAAGTCATGTTTTTTAATGTAGTTCATTAAGAATTTTATTATAAATATAGATACAATTAATGATACTATTGTTCCAACTATTAAAACAGCTAGTTCTTCTTTTGTAAAAGCAAAACCGAAGTCTAATACTTTAAGAAGACTTGCTCCTGCCATTGCTGGTATTGCTAAATAAAATGTATATTCTGCAGCTACTGTTCTTGATATTCCTATTAAAAGTGCTCCAATTATTGTTGCTCCCGAACGAGATGTTCCTGGAAAAATAGCTGCTATTAATTGGAATATTCCTATTATAACCGCATCTTTATATGTTAATTCTTTAATGTCATTTACTCTTGGAGATTTTTTCTTCATTTTTTCTATTATTATAAATGCAATTCCTACTACAATAAGCATTATTGCAATACATGTTGGATTATAAAAATGCTCATCTGCAAAATCATCTATTCCTAAAAGAACTATTGCTATTGCTGGAATGCATGATACAATTATTTTTCCCCATAAATTTAAAATATTTTTATCAAGCTTAAATCCATTATCACCGTGTTTTGATTCTTTTTTCTTTATTGGCCATATTGCCTTAAAGTAAAGAATTACAACAGCCAATATTGCTCCTAACTGAATAACTACTTCAAACATATCCCAAAAGCCTTCTGAAAGCCCTTGAAATTTAACAAATGCTTCTGCTAATATTAAGTGTCCTGTACTACTAATTGGAAGCCATTCTGTAATTCCTTCTATAATTCCAAATAAAATTGCTTTAAAAATGTTTAACATCTCTTTTCTCCTTTTATTTTAATATTTATTAATCTATTTTCTATTTTATTATAATTAATCAAAATTAATTTTAACATTACCAAAAAGTATTGTAAATAATTTTTCGTAATGTTATAATTTTTTTAAGTTTTAGTAACACTATATAGATAAGCAAAAATATTTATAAGGAGATGTGCTTTTAGCACAAACTAAAGAATATGGATGATTTTAAAGTTACAGAAAATATGTTAAGAAAAAATAGAGAAAATCAAAAGGCTCAAGAAAGACTTGATAAGGCTGAGGCCTATAATTTATTACATTCAGATGTAATTGAAATAAGTCCTGAAAATATAAGAGTTGTTGATGATAATAAAACAGATAATAATCGTTCTAATGCTCGTTTTACTACTAAAAAAGGAAGTATGCAAGCTAAAAAAAATAATTTAAGTAAATCAGCAAGATTAGCAATTGCAGCTTTTGCTGCAGCTGCTGGAATACTTTTTACAGTTAAGTTTTTTGTTCCAAAATCTCCTGAGATAGATACTGCTAATCTAAAAAATATATCTACATCTGATTTAGATGATCTTGCTCTTGATTCTAATGAAATGCAAGAATTAATGTCTTTTGCTGATAATTTTGATTTGTCTATAAGTAGAGAATCTTTAGCTAAAAACTATGATAAGTATTATGAGATATGTGGTAATGTATTAAAATCAAAGGTAAGTAATATTACTGGTGTTTCAAAAGATGAAATTTGTGTTGTTAAAGATAATGATGAATATAAAATAGTTAAAGGCTATATTAATGATTCAGGATTAGTTGTATCACAAGGTACTTTACTTTCTAATGATGAGATTCCTGATAGTATGAGAAATATTGTATCTGACTATGTTGCTGCTGTTGATTTACATAGAGAAAATGTTCCTTTTAGTATTTCATCAGATTCACAATTAAAGAAAAGAAATAATAGATTAAAAAATTCTATAATAGAATTGGTTAACTTTGCAGGAGATGAGCTTATATATGATGGTCAAAGTTATTCATTAGCACAAGTAGATAGAGCTCATGGAGTAAGTAGAGAAAAACCAAATAATGAAAAAGAAGATTATGAAAGATAATTTTTTAAATAAAATTTAAGCCCTAGCTACAGCTAGGGCTCTTCTTGTTAATTTTTCCATACATAAAGTCTAAATTGCGGTCTTTTCTCTCCGAAGCTAAGACCATTGATCTTGCCGATGGCAATGGAATAATCTTTGCTACTCAAAACAGTGTAAAGATTCCATTCATCTTTGTTGGGCATACATTCAGTCCAGACGTGGACATCTTGGAGCTCGGTAAAATTTTGGTGCGGTACATTTTCTTTCAGCCAGCTGACAAGTTGCATGGTAAGACTGTTTTTGTCTCCATCATTATACTCATCAATCAACAGCCGTACCAAGATATTGTCTTGGTCTAAGTAACAAGGCTTTCTCATCATAAATACATACTTGAGATAATCGCCCAGTTCATCTGTTATCCGCGCTAAGATTCTACCTCTTCTTCTGGTTTCTTCATTTTTTGAATACTTCATGTCTTCTGCCACAATTACAAGTGTAGCATTTTTAGGTTTTGCGACCATTGCTTTATTCCTCCTTGTTTTGTTTGGTGTATGGAAAATTATGTAACAAGAAACAAATAAATTGCTAAATTCTATTTTACCATATTTTAGATAAAATGTCAACTACATTTTTACATTTTTTAGTATTTTTGTAATTCGTTAATTAAAAAAGTAAATTCTATTTAATAAAAAATAAAGATAATTTAGTTCTACATTAACAACTATTGTAAGAT
>CANQKU010000139.1 GCA_947624535.1 uncultured Bacilli bacterium | reverse complement strand
AAATATTCTTAAAGTATATATAACTATGTTTCCATTTGCTACTTCTTCTGGATCTTTTGGATGTTCATATTTAAATTCTTTGTCACTTACCTTTTTGAATACAGGAACACGGCTTGTGATGTCAGTTGTGTTATCTCCACTAATTACTCCTGTAATAAATTTTCTTAAGGCTAAGTCAAATCTTTGTAATACTAATTTTTCAAAGTCATCATCATCTTGTTGGCCTGGAATATATTTAATTTCATTTTCTATTTCTGGATCCTTGTATCCTGGTAAGTTTTCATCTGTTGGCAAGTTATCATTTTGTATATTGTCTTCTGGTTTTGAATTATTATTTGTTAAACTATCTGATGTAGAATCTCTATCTACTATTGATTTTTTATCTGAATTTGTATACTCTGCAATTTCTGCGATATTAGTAATTTTTTCATATAAATCAATATCATCTTTTACTCTACATCTAATTTTAACATCAATATAATCTAGTTGTGCATCTGAAGTTCTTGCAAAAGCTTTTAATAAAACTTTATCATTATCACTTCCAGTATTTCTTTCTTCATATATACTGTCTCTACTTGCCCAGTTTTCTGCGTTTGGAGATGTAATGTCTGTTGTTACAGTTCTACCATCTTGCGATACAGTCCAACCATATTTAGCATTTAATTCATCATCTACAATATATTCTAATTGTTTTGGTAAATGGTCTGTAATTTTTGTTACATAACCGTCTATTTGTCCTTCATTATATACACGAATTGTATATGTAACAATATCTCCATTAGATACTCCAATTGGCTCTTTTGTATGTTCATAAGTTGCAGTAGTAGAACTTCCATCTAATAATGGTGTTGTATCTACTTTTGGTTCCCTACTAATCATAGGATGAGCTTTGTTATTAGCATCAGTGATTTCACTAATGAATTTTCTTAAAGATAAGTCAAAGTATTTTCCTGGTAATATTAAGTCTTCATAGTCATCATCATCTTCCTCTCCAAGTCCTTGTCCTGGTTTTTTTGGATTATACTTATCTGTATCTTTTTCTACATTTCCTGGTGTAGAGTCACGATCTAAGTCTAAGTTTTGATTTCCTTGATCATCCTTATTTCCTGTAATTTCAGCTATATTTTTTAATATTTTATCTGTATCACCTTCAGTTGCTTTTACTCTACATTCAATTTGTAAATCAATATATGAAAGACCATTATATTTTTTTACTTCTCCATCTTCTGAAGTATCACCATTTTGTTCATATGCTTCTAACTTTTTATCTTCTTCTGCAAGATATTTTGTAGTAACTGTTTTGCCATCATCTGATACAGTCCATTTATATGTTTCATTAATTTCATTTTCAGTTATTGGTATAAATTCTAGTCCTTCTGGTAAGTAATCTGTTACTTCTGTTGCCCAACCTGCAATTTCACCTTCATTGTATATTCTGATAGTATAAGTTACTATATCTCCTTCTTTTACAACTTGAGGAGTTTTGCTATGGTCTTTTTCAATGGTTACTGAACTTACCTGTCTTAACATATTATCCATTGTTGGTACTCTATTTTCTGGGGTTCTTGATTCTGAGTCATCAGCACCTCTAATGTTTGTAATAAATTTTCTTAAAGCTAAGTCAAAATATCTTCCTGGTAATACTAAGTCTTCATAATCGTCATCATCTTGTTCTCCATGTCCTCTTTCTGGGTAATCTGGATTATATTTGTCTGGGTCTTGTTGTACATTATCTGGTATAGAATCACGGTCAATATATTTATTTTCTTCTGCTTTTTCATCTTTATGGTTTGTAATTTCTGCTATATTTTTTAGTAATTTATCTTTCCTACTTACAGTTGCTACTACTTTACATTCAATTTGTAAATCAACATATGAAAGTCCTTTATATTTTTTTACTTCTCCATCTTCATCATTTTCCGAAGTTGTTCCATTTTGCTCATATGCATCTAATTTTTTATTTTTAAGGTATTCTGTAGTAACAGTTTTTCCGTCTGATGATGCGGTCCATTCATATTTTTTATTAATATCACTTTCATTTTCTGGTATAAATTGTAGTCCTTCTGGTAAATAATCTGTTACCTTTGTTGCATATCCTGCAATTTCACCTTCATTGTATATTCTAATAGTATAAAGTACTTTATCATTTGTATTTACTGTTAGAGCATTTTTTGGATGTGTTTTATCTAAAGTTGTTATTTGTTTATCTGCTAATTTAGCAAGCATGTCATCACTAATTTGTGGCACTCTACTTAAATCCCCTGTATAAGATTTATCATTAATTTTTGTAATAAATTTTCTTAAGGCTAAATCAAATTCTTTTTCTTTTTCTATTATATCTTCTCTTGCAGTTCTATCATCACTAAATTTTACTTCTTCTTTTTCAATTTGTACTACTGGTTGTGCTTTAGGATTTGATATTTGTATATTAGTTTCTCCCCAATATGTAAGTGTTGTAATCATAAAACTTCCTGAAATACTAAGTTTTACACTTCTTGTATCTGTTGTAGAAGGAACTGAAATGTAAAATTCTTGGTTTATTACATCATTAATATCATTTATATTACTTCCTAATGTACCACCTTGTTCATTTACATATTTAACATCTGTAATATTATTATTACTTCCATCTGTAACTGTCGCTTTTAATGTGTATGTAACATCTTCTCTTTTTTTTGTTATTTTATATGGTCCAATGATTTTTCTATTACCATTATTTGTAGAATCTTTAATTGTTAGTGTTGTATTATCAAATTGCACTGGTTTAGATGTGTCACCATTTTTAGTATAGTCATAACTAGAGCTTTGTTCTTTTGCAGTTTGTACTAAGTAATCAAATAGTGCACCACAAGCACGTTTTC
>CANQKU010000138.1 GCA_947624535.1 uncultured Bacilli bacterium | reverse complement strand
TAAAGCCTGTAAAATCGAATAAGTCGTTGTACTTTTACCAGTACCAGTAGCACCAGTTACTAAAATTATTCCATTAGGAACTTCAATCATTCGCTTTAACTTTAAAAAATTAGTATGCGAAAAACCTAAGTGCTCCAAACCTTGTAAACTACGACTATAGTCTAAGATACGAATAACTATTTTTTCACCCTCATTAGTAGGTAGTGAAGATGCACGCATATCTAAATACAATTTTCCAAATTGACGTTTAATCGCACCATCTTGTGGTAATCTACTTTCCGTAATGTTCATATTAGCTAAAAGCTTTAATCTCGTCGTTAAATTTCTTTCATATTCTTTTGGTATTAATGAATAATCTTGTAAATCCCCATCAATTCGTATTCTTACCATTAGACCATTTTCTTTAGGGTCAAAATGGATATCACTAGCGTTACTTTTAGCCGCATACATGATAATATAATCAGCAATTTGGGTAATTGGTGTTTTTTTATAATCAAATGTGACCATATTTTCAACCCCTTTTGTCTACTTTCTATGGTAAATTATCTTATTTTATTATATAATAAGTTTAGTATAATATCAAGGAGTGAATCATAAAAAATGAGGAATTTAAATAATCGAGGGTTTGCTTTAGTTGAAACATTAATAGTATCAGCATTTGTCATGGGAATTTTTAGTTTATTATACACAAACTTTTATCCATTAATTGGTGAATATGAAAAACGTGAAACCTATGATAGTATTGATAGTGTCTATAAAACTGACTTATGGAAAAGATTTATTACAAAAACTAAAACAACAATTACTTCTAGTAGTGGTGACTTAACTGGAGATTTTAACTTCATCAAAGTCTTTAATGCCAGTCAAAATGGTAAAAATGAATTTTGTAACATAACAAAAAATCCTCAAGAGTGTAGTAAGCTTTGGGATACATTAAATGTAAATACTATTATCTTATCTTCTTATACTATTACAACATTAAAATCTAAAATAAAAGATATTAATACAACTGAGGGAATGAAAGAATATATTAGTTATTTACCAAAGTATGAAACTAATACTCAAAAATATAGAGGAAGAATTATTGTTGAATATTTAGAAAGAATAGATAATGAAAGAGATAATGGTAGTGAAGAAGAAAAATTCTATAATATTTATAAATATGCAACTTTAGGAGTTGATTTATATGATTAAACTAGTTAAGAATTTAAATAATAATGGCTTAACTGCTATAGAAGTTTTAGTGTGTTTTTCAATTGTTGTTGTTATTACTATGTCTATGTTTAAAGTAGTTAATAATCAAAAAGATAAACAATTAATGGAGTCTTATAAAAATACTATTATGACTTATAAAAATACCCTTACCAAAATAATTGAAGATGACATTAGAGCAGGTGGTGGTATCAAAAGTGTAAATAGTAATACAGAATCAAGTTATAGTGGCGCTATAGAGGGATTAAAATATAGTATTAACTACACTTTAAAAGATAATAGTACTAGACAAATAGATATTTATCAAAATGCTAACTGTGATGCTGAATTTTCTTGTTCATCTAGCAGTTGTACACCAGAATCATGTGACAGTACTAATAGAATTGAATTTAAAAAAAATGGTACTCTAGAAGAAAAATTAATAATTCCAGATATTTATAATTTAAAATTTAATAATACTCAAATAAAAAAATTAAATTCAGATACTTATTTAAAAATATATATAGGCTTCAATCATCCAGACTTAGGTAATAGATATTCTGCCTTAGATTTAATTGAACCTATTAATGCTAGTTATTTTTAAATAAAATATGAGGCTAAAACAAAGAATAAGAAAGAAGAAATAGCTAATTGAGAAATTCTCCCACATAAAAAGTTTTTATATTTTATTTTAGTATTATTAAGTAAATTTAAAGTTTGCATATGTACATTGATACCTCCAAAGGAAATAAAACTTAATATTAAAATACCCTTAAATAATAAATTACCATCTATATTAGAAAGAGTAAAAATCCCCTTAGTCATATCAAAAAATCCATTCACTATAATAGTAGCTATCCCATCTAAATGTAGATAAGTTGTAATTAGTTTTGTAACAATAAAGAAAAAACAAGTATTTCCTAAGATAATCATTAACAAATTACAAGAAGATTTTATAGAATTAGAAAGATTTATAGAAAAAGATTTCACATCTTGTAGTAATAAAGATTTTTGTTCTTCTTTTTCTTTTGGTCTAATAATAAAAGCAATAATTAAATTAGAAATAATATGACAAAATAAAACTAAATAACTCAAACTAGTATCTTTTAAAATAGTAGTAGTTACTGTTAAAACAAATAAGGGATTAGCAAAATGAGTAAATGTAATTAAATAATTAGCTTGATTTAGATTAAGAAGTTTTTTATCTAATAATGTAGTTATATATTTAGCACCACTTGGAAATCCCGAAAAAATACTCATCATAATAACAAAATTAGAAGCATTAGAAGTATGAAAAAAGAAATTATTTATTTTTGAAAAATATTTATTTAATGTAGTACAAAAATTATAATTAATTAATAAATCACTAATTAAGAAAAATGGAAAAATAGATGGAAATAGTACTGTAGAAAATACTTTTAAAGCTTCAAGTATTTCTGAAGTAATTAGATGAGGATTAATAATTAATGACAAAAATATGACAAATATCATTACTTGAATTAATTTATTTTTCATAATTCACCAACTTTTTGATATAATTAAACATAAAGGACTGATTATATGTTTACTAATTTGTATGAAAAATTAAAAAAAATTATTAAAGAAAATTATAAAAATATATTATTATTTATTGCTCTATATCTTATTTGTATGTGGCCTGTAAACTATTATATTATTATTGGTGGAGGCATTATGGAAGTTGGTAATAGGATAACAGTTGAAGATGCTAACCCCTCTAA
>CANQKU010000137.1 GCA_947624535.1 uncultured Bacilli bacterium | reverse complement strand
GACAAAATAAAAATGATAAGTCAAGAGAACAAGATGATGATGATTATGAAGTAGTATTAATAGACCCGGAAAAAGATATAGACTTAGCATTAACAAAATTTATAACAGCAATAAGTAGTGATATGACAATAGAAGATGGTGAATACCTAACTGCAGATAAAAAAGTAGGAAGTAAAACAAATCCATACTTAAGAGCAACAAGTGTAAATACAAAGAACTTACGTGATGATCCTACATGCCATGATGCTACATATAATATGGTAAAAACACCTTTAACAGTACCTGAACAAAGTTATGTATTATACAATATAAGAGTATATAATGAAGGTGATGTTAAAGTATATGCAGGAGAAGTAAAAGACCATTTACCAAGTTATCTAGAATATATACCAGAAAGTCCAATTAATATTCAATATGGTTGGAGTCTAGCAGAAGATGGAGTTACAGTAACAACAAAATATCTAGAATATAAACAAGGAGAAACAACACATTTATTAAAAGAATTTGATAGAGCAAATGATGATGGAGAAGGTTCAGGATTAGATTATGAAGATTTACAAATCTTGTGCAGAGTAAAAGAAACAGCACCAGATAAAACAGAACTTGTAAATACAGCAGAAATAAGTAAATACCAAGATGAACATGGAAACAATGTAACAGAAGATGTAGACTCAGAACCAAATAATAGACAAAATAAAAATGATAAGTCAAGAGAACAAGATGATGATGATTATGAAGTAGTATTAATAGACCCGGAAAAAGATGTAGACTTAGCATTAACAAAATTTATAACAGCTGTAAGTAGTGATACAAAAATAGAAGACGGAGAATATATAACAGAAGATGGAAAAGTAGGAAGCAAAACAAACCCATACTTAAGAGCAACAAGTGTAAATACAAAGAACTTACGTGATGATCCCACATGCCATGATGCAACATACAATATGGTAAAAGACCCTATAACAGTACCTGCACAAAGCTATGTATTATATAACATAAGAGTATATAATGAAGGTGATGTAGATGTATATGCAGGAGAAATAAAAGACCATTTACCAGAATATTTAGATTATGTATATTGTGATTTTAATGATTCATTTGGATGGGAATTAGCAGAAGATGGAAAAACAATATCAACTAAATATCTAGAATATAAAGAAAATGATACAACACATTTATTAAAAGCATTTGATAAAGTAACAGATGATGGAGCAGGCTCTGGACTTGACTATGAAGACTTACAAGTACTATGCAGAGTAAATGATAAAGCCCCATCTAATAAAGCAATAATAAATACTGCAGAAATAAGTAAATATCAAGATGATAAGGGAAATGATATAACAGAAGATGTAGACTCAGAACCAGATAATAGACAAGATAAAAATAAAGCAGATAGAGAACAAGATGATGATGACTATGAACAAGTTATTGTAAAAACATTTGACTTAAGCTTATTAAAATGGGTAAGTACAGTATATGTAACTGAAGATGGAAAAACAAAAACAACTCAAACAGGAAATACTGGAGATGACAGTAAAGACATAATTCCAAAGGTCGAGATAAATAGAAAGAAATTAAATTCAACAGTAGTAAAATTTGGATATACAATAAAAATAACAAATGAAGGTGATATTGCAGGTTATGCCAAAGAAATAACAGATTATGTACCAGAGGGATTAAAATTCTATAGTGAAGACAATAATGGTTGGACAGATGAAGGAAATAATGTAATATCAACAAAATTGCTAGAAAATACATTATTACAACCAGGAGAAAGTGCTGAAGTTACAGTAATATTAAGATGGATAAATGGAGCTGATAACTTAAGTATGAAGACAAATATTGCAGAAATATCAGAAGACTATAATGATGAAAATGTTCCAGATAAAGATTCAATACCAGATAACAAAAAAACTGGAGAAGATGATATAGATGATGCATCAGTATTACTTGGAATTTCAACAGGTGGAATAGATTATATATTTACTATAGTAAAATATACAACAATCGTTGCAACAATAATAATTTTATTTGTTGGAGAATTTGTAATATTAAAAAAATATGTATTATAATATATAGACACTAATATTAAAAGAGGAATTTTTAGAATTAAATATTTTAAAAAATCCTCTTTTTTTGAAGTTAAAATATTGATAATAAAATTTGCTTATGTTATAATCAAAAAAAAATAAATAAAAGGAAGGTAAAAATGAACCAAATTTTATCAACAAAACCACAAAGTAAAACTAAAAAGGATAAAGAGCAAAGTACAAAGAAAATAATTAGAATATTTGCCATATTTTTAATTATTTTTGGAATAGGATTAACAAGTACAGGCTCTTATGGATTTTACAGAAGTATAAAAGAAGCAGAAAGTTTGTTAAATGTACCGGTTTCAAAACCAATAATTACAATTGAAAGAGTAAGTGCAGCTATAATAAATATTGTCGTAACACATGATAGTGGAATTTCCAAAGTAACATATACTATAAATGATGAAGAACCTGTACAAATAAGTGGACAAGAACGCTTGGAATTTACAAAAGAAGTTGAACTTTCAAATGGAACTTCAAATATAGTAGTAACTGCAGAAGATATATATGGAGTTACTGAAACCTATGAAAGAACGATTGAAGTAGAACAAAATGCTGTAATAACAATAACACAAGAAGATGGAAAACTAAAGGCTGTTATAGATAGTAAAGTAGGTCTAGATTATATAGAATATTATTGGGACGACCAAGCTCAAAACGCTACACATGATGCTGTTAGTGATAATAGTTTAAAAGTTGAAAAATTAATAGATGTTCTAGAAGGAGAACACACATTAACAGTTAAAGCAGTAGATATTGAAGGAAAGGAAACTAAAAAATCACAAAAAGCAATAGGAGATTATAAGCCAGAACTTGGAATAACAACAGATGGACAAAAATTCTATATAA
>CANQKU010000136.1 GCA_947624535.1 uncultured Bacilli bacterium | reverse complement strand
AAGCACTAGTTCCTGCCTCTCCTGTTGTAACATTACCTATTTCAATAACACTTGTACTAGGCCCAGTAGGTCCAGTTGGTCCTGTTGGACCAGTAGCACCTGGCACAAAACAAACTCTACAATTTGATTTAAATAAATGATCAGGCTTACAGTTATTAAAAAAATGTGAATTCATCTGTCTAACTCCTTTCAAAATATAATATGAAAAATTAAATAATAAAGTTAGTTAAGCAAACTATATGTAATTATAGTTATAACTTTGTATAAATTGTAAACTAAATTTCTCTTTCGAAAATAAATTTTATCATTTAAAAGTAGAATTTCTTAGATTATGATATAATAAATATAAAGTTACATTTCTATAATTAGAAAGTGAGATGCATATTATGCAAGAGGCAATTAAACAGGTTTTAGAAACTATTAATAGTTATGGATATAAAGCTTATGTAGTTGGAGGTTATGTAAGAGATTACTTACTTAAGATTGAGTCTAATGATATAGATATTTGTACTAATGCTACTCCAAAAAAGTTACAAGAAATTTTTAAAGAGTTAGATTTATCATCACAAGATTATGGCTCTGTAACATTAATGCATAATAATATTAGATTTGAAATTACAACATTTAGAAAAGAAATCGGTTATGTTGATCATAGAAGACCATTAGAAGTTGAATATATTGATGATTTATACGAGGATTTACAAAGAAGAGATTTTACTATAAATACTATATGTATGAATAGTAATTTTGAGGTTATTGACTTATTAAATGGTCAAGAAGATTTAGAAAAAAGACTTATCAAAGCAATTGGTAATGCAGAAAAAAAATTTGAAGAAGATAGCTTACGTATCTTAAGAGCAATTAGATTTGCTACTAGTTTGGGATTTGCTTTAAGTGAAGATATTAGTGCTGCTATAATTAAGAAAAAACACTTATTAAGAGATTTATCTTATCATAGAAAAAAAGAAGAATTAGATAAAATATTTTCAAGTAGTAAAGTTAAAGAAGGAATTGACTTACTTTTACAATTTCATTTAGAAGAAGATTTGCAACTACCTAAATTAAAAGAAGTTAAGAATACGGATTCACTAATTAGTGTATGGGCTGTCTTGGATGCTGTTGATATTTATCCATTTAATAACTCTGAAAAACAATTAATTGATGAGATACATATAGTATTAGAAAAAGATAATTTAGATCCTAAAGTATTATATGACTATGGTTTATATCCTAATTCAGTAGCTGGTTCTATAAAAGGAATTGATAAGAAAAAAATTACAGAAGCCTATAACTCATTAATAATACATTCAAAAAAAGAATTACAAATTACTAGTGAAGAAATAATGGATATTTTACATAAAAAACCTGGTAAATATTTAAAAGATATTTATAATGATATTGAACAAAAAGTTCTTTATGGAAAATTAGATAATAATTACGATATGATTAGAAGTTATATATTACAAAAGTATTAGATTTCTAATGCTTTTCATATAGAATAATTTATGATACGATACGTTTAATGGTGGGTGAAGAAAAAATGAATAATTATAAAATAGTTGATATTTTTAAAGATGGTAATATGGTAATACCTATTTATTTATTAAAAAATTATAAAAATTTAAACCTAGATTTAAAGCAATTTGTATTTTTAATGTATTTGTATAATAAACAAACACCAATTATTTTTGATCCTACTTGTTTTTCTAATGAGATGAATTTAAATTTAGAAGAGGTTATGGATATTGTCTCAGTTTTAACAGATAAAAATTATATTAGAGTTGAAGTAGAAAAAAATGAGAAGGGGTTAATTCAAGAAGTTGTTAAATTAGATGATTTTTATAGTAAATTATCACTTATGATCATGGAACAGTTAAATGAAAAAGATAATAGTGATTCTACTATTTTTGATACGATAGAAAAAGAATTTGGAAGGACATTAAGTCCTATAGAATATGAAATTATAAAAGCATGGTTAGATAATAGTATTAGCGAAGAATTAATTAAGGAAGCATTAAAAGAAGCTACGTTTAATGGAGTATCTAATTTGAGATATATTGATAAAATACTTTATGAATGGAGTAAAAAAGGAATTAAAAATAAAGCTGGTGTATTAGAAAATAAAAAACGTAGAAATGCTAAAATAGAAGAAATTGAAGAAAATAAAATAGATTTAGAAATTATGGATTGGGATTGGTTTGATGATGAAGATTAAATTAATTGAAGAATATTTAGATGAGATTTTTGAAAATCCTAAATGTGAATTAAACTATAATAAAGATTATGAATTATTAATGGCTATTGTCCTTAGTGCACAATCTACGGATAAAAGAGTAAATATGTGTACTGATATATTATTTAAAAAATATGACTCTTTAGAAAAGATAATGAATGCTAAAGATGAAGATATTCAAGAGATTATTAGACCAATTGGATCTTTCCACAAAAAGTGTGGATATCTTAAGTCGATTGCTAAAATTCTTGTGGAAAACTATGATGGGAAAGTACCAAAATCTAGGGAGGTATTAGAAAGTTTTCCAGGAGTTGGTAGAAAAACTACTAATGTATTTTTAAGTGAATATTATAATATACCAGCTATTGCAGTTGATACTCATGTTGAAAGAGTAAGTAAACGTTTAAAATTAGCAAATAAGAAAGATAGTGTGTTAGTGATTGAAGAAAAATTAATGAAAAAATTTAAAAAAGAAGAATGGGGAAAAAGACATTTACAATTAGTCTTATTTGGTAGGTATTATTGTAAGGCGATTAAACCTGATTGTAGGTATTGTAAATTAAAAAGTATTTGTACTAGTAGTAAGAAAGAAAAGTAATGTATATAAAACCAAAGTAAAAGAGCAACTTATGTTACTCTTCAGACTGTTGACAAATAGGTAAATATTTTACTTCTTTGTCTTTTTTTTGATTAAAAACAATATATCTAGGCTATT
>CANQKU010000135.1 GCA_947624535.1 uncultured Bacilli bacterium | reverse complement strand
CTCATAAATCATAATAAAAAGCAGCTCTTTTTGACTACTTTCTATTTTTTTTACTTTATAAAGTCTGAGTAGTTACACTTTTTTTGATATTTTAGATTAAATTCTTTTCAATCTATGTTTTTTTCGCTATAATTAATATGTAATTTAAAGACGAGGTGAAAACATGGAAAAAGATAAATTAAAAAAGAAAGGTTTAGGAAAAACAATATTTATTACTACTATTTTATTACTTATTGCGGTGGGAATATGTTTTTGTTTTGAACCTATATTTAAAAATTTAAAGTTTGGATTAGACTTACAAGGTGGTTTTGAAGTTTTATATGAAGCAAAAAGTATTGATGGGTCTAAAATGACTGCAGATAAAATGCAGGCAACATATAAAACACTAAGTAAAAGAATTGATTCTTTGGGAGTTAGTGAGCCAGAAATAATCTTAGAAGGATCTAACAGAATAAGAGTTAAACTTGCTGGTGTTAAAGATGAAGAAGAAGCTCGTAGACAATTATCGACAGTAGCTACTCTTTCTTTTAGAGATGCAGATGATAACTTATTAATGACTAGTGATGTTTTAAATAGTAGTCATGCTGCAAAAGTTAGTGAAGATTCAAGTGGGAACCCAGCCATTTCTCTTAGTATAAAAGATAAAGATAAATTTTATGATGTTACTAATAGAATAAAAGATAAAGAACAAGGAAAAAATATAATTGTTATTTGGTTAGACTATGATGAAGATAGTGATAGTTATGCTGAAGAAGGAAACAAGTGTGGTGAAGAAGGATCCAATTGTTTAAGTGCAGCATCTGTTTCACAAGCCTTTGCTAGTGATGTAATTATTCAAGGTAATTTTACAGATGAAGAAGCAACTAATTTAGTTGATTTAATTAACTCAGGAAGTTTACCTTCTAAATTGACAGAAATATCTAGTAAAACAGTTGAAGCAAGTTTTGGAGATAATACCTTTAACAAAATAATTTTGGCAGGAATTATAGGTATATTACTCATTGTACTAACTCTTGTTATTTGTTATCATTTTGCTGGAGTTATATCTGCAATTTGTATGTTGATATATACATTGTTAGTATTTGCTATTTTCTGGACAATTGGAGGAGTTTTAACTCTACCCGGAATTGCAGCCTTAATTTTAGGTATTGGAATGGCAGTTGATTCTAATGTAATAACATTCTCACGCATTAGAGATGAATTACATAAAGGAAAAACTTTAGAGACTGCCGTAAAATTAGGTACAAAAGAAAGCTTATCATCCATAGTTGATGCTAACGTTACAACTTTAGTTGTTGCTATAATCATGTTTATTTTTGGTGAATCTAGTATTAAAGGTTATGCAACTATGTCTATTATTACTATTTTTGTAACTTTATTTTCAATGGTATTTTTGACACGAATCATATTAAGATGGTTTGTTAATACATCTTTCTTTAACAACAAAACAAGATTATTTATTAATGTTAAAAAAGAAAATATACCTAATTTAACTAAAAATGAAAAAGTAAAAGTTATTCCATTTAAAAATGTTAATTTTGTAAGTAAAACAAAATATTTTGTAGTATTTTCAATCATTGTTATGATATGTGGTACAGGAATGATTTTAAGTAAAGGTTTGGAACTTGGTATTGATTTTAAATCAGGTAGTGATATTTCACTTGTAACTAGTAAAAAACTAAATAAAGGTACAATATCTAAAGATACTTCTAAACTTAAATTAGATGTAAGAGAAATAAAGATTGATAAAGATCAAACAGATATTTTAGTATCAAATATTTTTGATGAAGATAAAGTACATGAAGTAAAAAATTATTTTAAGGATAAATATGATGCAAGTGTTGATATTAATGTTATTAGTAATGTAGTCAAAAAAGATTTAATAAAAAATGCTATATTATCAGTTATTATTTCATTACTAGGTATTATTTTATATATTTCACTTAGATTTAAATTTAATTATGCTATAGGTGGAATAGTTGCTTTAGTTCATGATGTGTTTATGATGTTTACTGTTTTTGCACTACTAAGACTTGAAGTAAATACTATGTTTATTGCTGCTGTACTTGCTATTATAGGTTATTCAATTAATGATACGATAGTATGCTTTGATAGAGTTAGGGAAAACTTAAATAAAACAGATTTAAAGTTAACTAAAGACAATTTAATAGAGTTAGTTAATAAAAGTATAAGAGAAACATTTACAAGAAGTGTTATCACATCATTTACAACTATTATTTGTATAATATCTCTTATGGTTTTTGGTCCAAAAGGTATATTTGGTTTTGATACGGCAATGTTAATAGGATGTATATGTGGTACCTATTCATCATTATTTATAGCTTTGGCTATCTTCATGAAATTGGAAATAAAAAACATTGGCAAACCAAAGAAAGCAAAAAGAGTATATGATGATGACGTAAAAGAAAAAATGATTAAAGGGGTTAATTGTTAGTAAAAAGAGGTGATATTATGTCTCACAGTGTTGATAAAATTACTTTTGATGATTTATTAGAAAAGGTTAAAGTTTATATAAAAGATGAAAAAGAAATAGAAAATATAAAAAAAGCAAATCAACTAGCTTATGATAAACATGAAGGACAATTTAGAAAAAGTGGGGAACCATATATAGTTCATCCACTAAATGCAGCTATGATATTAACTACAATTTATGCTGATAGTGAAACTATTCAAGCTGCTCTTCTTCATGATGTACTTGAAGATTGTGATTGTACTAAGGAAGAAATGGAAGGTGTAGTAGGACCTGTTGTAACTAAATTGGTGGAAGGTGTAACTAAAATTTCAAGGTTACACTTTTCTACTGAAAATGAATATTTAATTGAATATTATAAAAAAATTATTGTTGGAATGAGTGAAGATGTAAGAGTTATTATTGTAAAATTAGCAGATCGATTGCATAATTTACGAACACTTTGGGCACTTCCTGAAGTAAAACAAAAAAAGATTGCTAAAGAAGCACTGGAAATACTGGCTCCGATTGGGGA
>CANQKU010000134.1 GCA_947624535.1 uncultured Bacilli bacterium | reverse complement strand
GCTGATAGACCACCCTCATATCTAGATGCGATTAAGTTATTGTTAGCTTTATTTACTAAGGCAATTCCATCTACTATATATTTAGCATCAACTGGGCTATATTGATTACCAATTTCTCCAGTTGGTCTAGATTTTTGAGCATCATAATAATACTCAGTATTTTTATCTAATTGGATGATATCGCCAACAGTTGGGGTTTTAACTTTTTGATACTTGTCATCGTTCATAATTTTTTCAACTTCTCTAGCAATATCACGTTCCAAGTCATCAGATAATATTTCTATATCATCTCCTACTGACTCTACTGTTTTTCTAAGTTGTTTATTTTGATTTTTAAAGTCATCTTTAGCTTTTTTATGACCAAGTAAGGTAGCTGCGATAAGTCCACCAATTACAGCTATTCTAAGTAGTTTTTTAAGAAATTTATGTTTTGGATTTTTACGCTTAGCAATTATTTTATTTGGATTTTGATAATAATTTTCTAAATATTGTTCATAGTGTTCATCGCTTTCATAAGTTTCACGATTTCTTGGTTTTAGATAGTCAGTTTTCTCAATTGCCTCAGTTTGACTAGAAGAAGTAACAGCTGGATATTGACTATAATAATTTGTTAAGTAAGCAGTATACTCTTCATCTGTTTCATAAATTCCTCTATCTCTTGGTTTTGGAATTATCGTCCCGCTAAAAAATTTTTTTTTTAAATCTGTCTCTTGCTCTTTAACTTCATTTAACTTATTTACGGCATCATCTTGACGTTTAGCCATATAACTATCATAATCTTCCCAAGTTTGTGATGGTTTTTTATCTTCTACACTAGTATTATATACTTCATTTACTTCTTCTTGTGTCGCCGCATTATTTTGTTGATATTTTTGTAAATACTCATCATAGTCATGAGAAGTTGGAAATTTATCTACGGGCTTAGCCTCACTAAAGTCAGTAGTTACATAACGAACAACAGGTTTAACAATATCTTCAGTGGTAATCTCATCCTTAGGTTCATTAACCTCTTCTACAACTTCAGCCTTAACTTCAGGTTGAGCTTCAACAACAGGTTCAACTTTCTCTTCTTTTTTACTACCAGCATTAAAAAATGTTTCTGTAATAGCTACATAACTTTTTTGAAGTCTTTGTAGTCCTTGAATATCATCTTTTGCTAATTGAGAAATTTTATCACGGTAAGCCTCTGCCACTTCTTTGTAACTTACACCTTCTTCTACGCCAAGCATTTCATAAGCATCTTTTAACATAATTAGACCTCCTAATATTATTTTATCATATCTTTTTTAACACCAAAATTCATTTATATAAAAATTACATAATTTTACACTATTTAGCCTACTTATTGTCTACTTTCATCTCTAATAAGATATCACGTAGTTCCATAGCACGTTCGAAATCTAACATTTTGGCTGCTTCTTTCATCTCTTGTTCTAGCATTTCCATAGTTTTTTCAAGCTCTTTTTTACTTAATTTCTTAGTCTTTGGTTTATCCTCATCAATATTACTTACTACTTCTCTAATCTCTTTTTGAATAGTTTTAGGAATAATATGATTTTTTTCATTATATTCTTGTTGGATTTTTCTTCTTCTTGAGGTTTCTTCCATAGCCGTTTGCATACTATCAGTTATTTTATCAGCATACATAATGACATGTCCATTAGCATTTCTTGCACATCGTCCAATCGTTTGGATTAAACTTCTTGTACTTCTTAAGAAACCCTCTTTGTCAGCATCTAAGATTGCTATCAAAGATACCTCTGGGATATCTAGACCCTCTCTTAATAAGTTAATTCCTACAATAACATCATATTTTCCAGCACGTAAGTCATGAATGATTTGAAGTCTTTCTAAAGATTTAATTTCTGAGTGAAGATAAGCAACTTTTATATCTAATTCTTTTAAATAATTAGTAAGTTCTTCACTCATTCTTATAGTTAAAGTAGTAATTAGAACACGTTCATTTTTAGCTATTTTTTCTTTAATTTCGCCAACTAAGTCATCAATTTGTCCCTCGGTTTTCCTAATTTCTACTGTTGGATCTAATAATCCAGTTGGACGAATAATTTGTTCTATATACTGATTATTAGTATAATTTAGTTCAATATCACCTGGTGTTGCTGAAACAAAAATAGCTTGATTAATCTTTTTTTCAAATTCATCGTATTTTAAGGGTCTGTTATCTAAAGCACTTGGAAGTCTAAAGCCATATTCTACTAAGTTCATTTTACGAGAACGGTCTCCATTATACATACCTCTAACTTGAGGTAAGGTAACATGTGACTCATCTACAACTAACAAATAATCTTTAGGGAAGAAATCCATTAATGTAGTTGGAGTTTCTCCTTTGCCACGACCAGCCATTGGAGCAGAGTAATTTTCAATTCCAGAACAAAAGCCAGTTTCTTCAAGCATCTCTAAGTCATAATTAGTTCGCTGCTCTAAACGTTCTGCAGCTAGTAGTTTATTTTCACTTTTAAGTTCTTGTAATCGCTCTTGTAACTCACTTTTTATCCTTTTAATCGCATCTTTTAGTTTTTCATCACTAACTACAAAGTGACTTGCTGGGAAAATACTAATTGTTTTTTTATTATTAATAACCGCACCAGTTAAGGCATCAATCTCGCTAATACGATCAATAACTTCTCCAAAAAATTCAATACGATATCCAGTTGTATTTTGATAAGCTGGTATTAATTCTAAAGTATCTCCACGAACACGGAAAGTTCCTCTTTTAAAATCTAAGTCATTTCTCTCATATAGCATCTCTACTAATTTAGTTAAGACTTTATTTCTATCAATTTCTTCACCAATACTTAAGGTAAGCATCTTATTTTTATATTCTTCAACTTCTCCAATACCATAAATACAAGAAACACTTGCTACTACAATAACGTCATCATAAGATAATAAACTACTAGTAGCTTCATGTCTTAATTCATCAATTTCATCGTTAATAGATGAGTCTTTTTCAATATAAGTATCAGTAGATGGTACATAAGCTTCAGGTTGATAATAGTCGTAGTAAGAGATAAAGTAACATACCTTAGCTTCTGGGAATATCTCTTTAAGTTCACTATATAACTGTCCAGCTAG
>CANQKU010000133.1 GCA_947624535.1 uncultured Bacilli bacterium | reverse complement strand
AATTGATGAGGTTTTTTATCGTGGTGAACAAGTAATTCTTCTTTTAAATAGAAGAGGGTATGCCTCTTTTGTAACTTGTAAAAATTGTGGCCATACAATAAAGTGTCCTCAGTGTGATATTACCCTTACATATCATAAAACTTCTAATATGTTAAGATGCCATTATTGTGGATATGCGACTAATTTAGTTAAGAAGTGTAGTGAATGTGGTGAAGATGCTATCTCACCATTAGGTGTTGGAACTGAGCGTATAGAAGAAGAGTTAAAAAAACTTTGGACTAACGCTAGGATACTTAGAATGGATTATGATACTACTAGTAGAAAAGGTATGCATGAGAAGATGATAACTTCTTTTAAAAATCATGAATATGATATTTTATTAGGAACCCAAATTGTTGCTAAAGGATTAGACTTTGAAGACGTTACTTTAGTAGGGGTTATTAATGCTGATACATCTTTAAATATTCCTGACTTTAGAAGTAGTGAAAATACATTTTCACTATTAAGTCAAGTTGCTGGTAGAAGTGGTCGTAGTAAGAAAAATGGTCGAGTAATAATTCAAACATTTAACCCAAATCACTATGCTATATCTTATACTAAAAATCATGACTATCTTGGGTTTTATAAAAGAGAAATGCAAATTAGACATAAATTAAAATATCCACCATATTACTATCTAATATATTTAAAAATCAGTAGTAAAGATAATGACTTAGCTCTAAAAGAAGCTGGTAAAATTATGCGTTCCCTACAAAAAAATCTAGAAGAAGAAATTATTTTAGGACCAACCCCAGCATCTATATTTAAAGTAAATAATATTTATAGATATGGAATAATTATCAAATATAAAAATGAAAATAATATCTATCCTATTTTAAATAAATTAGTAGAGCACTACAGTAGTAGTAATAATGTCAACTTAGACTTAGATTTCAATCCTAATCATTTCTAATTTATTTACATATTACTTTATTTATTATATAATTAAATAAGATATGAGGAGGGTATATGGCAAACAAATTTTTAAATATGGATTCTAATTCCAATGAAGAAATAGATGATAGAGAAAGTGACTATAGTGATAAAATAAGAGTTACTCCTAGTAAAGCACAAGATGAATATATAGATAGAAGTAATATTTTTGTTAAAATATTTTTAATTCTTTTAGGAACATTTTGTGTCCTTGGAGTACTTTATTATGTAATACAGTTTCTTAATAGTTAAACTGGTGTAAGGGTGGTGGAATATTTATGTTAGAAAAAATTTTGAACCGAGATGACGTCAAAAGTTTTTTAGCTGAGACAATTACCCTAGTAAAATATACTCAAAAAGAAATACCTAATACTTTTTGTGAAGAAAAAATTCCAAAGGAACAGTATTGTTTTTATCAAACGATGGATGCTTTAATAAAATATAGTATCTTATGTAAAAATGCAAGTTTTGATGAGTATTTTGAACAATTAAAAAGAATTTTAAAGAAGTTACAAACTCATAATGATATTCAAACAGCGATTAATCGTTTAATAGTTAAAACTGTTGAAGTGGAATTAGGTATTAAAGAAGAAAATGATTTAACTAATCAAATAGTTATTAAATATGTTACTTCTAAATATGATGATGAAAGATATTTTTTTCATGCTTTACCATCATATTTAGTTGATAGTGATGAGTTTTCTAATTTAGAGTTTGTTGATAAAATAAATCAGATTATTAAAATACTTGATCAATATAAAATTAATCATTCACTAAAAGAAATAGTTAAAGATAATCAAATGATGAGTTATACTGACTCTCCATTTATGGCTTTCTTTTATGCATATAATTCTCCTATAATTTTATATCAATTATGTATAGATTTAATTAGAAAAAATAGTAAAACAGAAATAGAAAGTAATGACTTTTTCTATAAGAATTTTGATAAGTGTTATAACTATTTAGATTCTATTTTAAAAAAACATGAATTACCTATGTCTGAAAGAGAAAAAATATTAACTTTTTTTGAACAAGAGTGGAAAAAAATTAATGAAGAATATCTTCCTGTTCTTATGGTGATTAAAAAAACTGATATGAAAAAGTGTAATACTTCTACTTTTAAGGATAAAGATTTAGCAGTTTGTGTTATGAATATTTTAGATTCTAGATGGAATGACTATAAATTACCATCATCTATAAGAAATGCTTATTTAATTCATTTACCAAGTCTAAAAGAAATTTTAAAAAATACTGAAAATCAAGATAATAATAATTTAGTAAAAGATACACCTAGTCAAGATATGCTAGAAGTAGGGGATAGTTATGGTAATGTTACTATAGTTGCCATACTTGGAGTTTTATTTATTGCTTTAGGTGTTATATTAATGATTATTATGATAGAAAGAGGATAGAATGAAAAGAATTGTATTTATGGGAACACCTGAGTTTGCCGTTAATGTTTTAGAGGGTTTAATAAAGCATTATGAAGTAGTAGGTGTAGTTACTCAGCCAGATAAAAAAGTAGGAAGAAAACAAATAGTTACATACTCTCCAGTAAAAAAACTTGCCGAAGAAAATCATATCTTAGTTTTACAACCTGAACATATTAAAACAGATTATCAACAAATTATAGATTTAAAACCTGATCTTATTATAACTTGCGCTTATGGACAAATTATTCCTAAAGAGTTATTAGCTGCTCCAGAGTTTGGTTGTATTAATGTTCATGCTTCACTTCTTCCTAAATTAAGAGGAGGAGCTCCTATTCATAAGGCTATTATTTATGGATATCAAAAAACTGGGGTTACCATTATGTATATGGATGAATTGATGGATAGTGGTGATATGATAGCATGGGAAGAAACGGTGATAGAAGATACTGACACCCTAGGTAGTTTACATGACAGGTTAAGTATGATGGGAAAAGAATTACTATTAAAGACCTTACCTAGTATTTTTAATCATACTAATAAAAGAATTAAACAAAATGAAGAAGAAGTAACTTATGCTTATAATATCAAAAGAGGCGAAGAACATATCGATTGTACTAAGAAAAAACTAGAGATATTTAATCAAGTTCGTGGTCTAAATCCAACACCTGGGGCTTATTTACTTTTTCATGGAGAAGTTATGAAAGTTTATGCTAC
>CANQKU010000132.1 GCA_947624535.1 uncultured Bacilli bacterium | reverse complement strand
TAATACAACTTCTGCAGGGCCATTAAAATTAGGATCGGCAAACTTTTCTGAGTTATTTCTAAAATCCATTATTGTAAAATATTCCTTACCTTTATTTGGCAAAAGCCTTGTGCCCCTACCAATAATTTGCTTAAATTCGGTCATACTTTGTATTTCTTCATCTAAAACTATTAGTTTAACAGTTTTAGTATCTACTCCTGTTGACAACAATTTTGAGGTTGTAGCTATAACTGGATAAATAGTATTTGCATCAATAAAATCATCTATTTTTGATTTTCCTGCAATATCGTTGCTCGTTATTCTAACGATATAGTTTGGATTTACCTGCATCATATCTTTGTTTTCCTCTGCTAGTGCATTACGCATTCTCAAAGCGTGCTCGGTATCAACGCAAAAAACAATTGCCCGCGCCATTCGGTCAGTTGACTTCATATATTCTGTAATTCTTTTAGCCACTACTCTAGTTCTTTCATCGATTACTAATGTTCTATCATAGTCATGAATTGTATATTCCCTATCATCTACTTCATAACCATCTTCATCAAGTTTTCCTTTTTCTGGTCTATAACCTTCAAGATCTTTATCTAAACTTACTTTTACAACTTTATAAGGAGCTAAAAATCCATCTTCAATTCCTTGTTTTAAAGAATACGTATAAATTGGTTCTCCAAAGTATGTAATATTTGATACATCTACGGTCTCTTTCGGAGTTGCTGTCATACCTATTTGGGTTGCTCCATTAAAGTATGTTAGTATTTCATGCCAGTTTGAATCGTCTTTGGCGCTACTTCTATGGCATTCATCGACGATTATTAAATCAAAAAAGTCTGGTTTAAATTGCTTATAAACTTCTTCTTCATTAGTACGTAACTGATGGTATAAGGACATGTATATTTCATAAGATGAATCCATATTTCGATGCTCAACTTTGGTCATTACCTTTTGGAAAGGTTTAAAATCATTTAGCATAGTCTGGTCTATTAATACATTTCGATCTGCTAAATATAAAACTTTCCTCATTTTCCCAGATTTATGTAGTCTATGAATTATTTGGAAAGCAGTAAATGTTTTACCTGTTCCCGTAGCCATGACCAACAAAATTCTTTTTTGGCCTTTAGCAATGGCTTCAATAGTTTTATTAATTGCTATTCTTTGATAATATCTAGGCGTTTTATTAATATCCATAAAATAATATGGCTCAGTAATTAGTTGTTCTTGTTCAGAAGTTATTTGTTTTTCTTTTAAATATCTATTCCACAAAGTTTGCGGGGTTGGAAACTCTTCTAACTTTAATGTTCTTTCTTCACCAGTTATTCTATCATGTTCATAAAATCCATCACCGTTAGATGAGTATGCAAAAGGAATATCTAAATCATTAGCATAATCTATCGCTTGCTGTATTCCATGAGATACGGCAGCATTATTATCCTTTGCTTCTACTATAGCGATTGGCAAATTAGACTTATAAGATAATAAATAGTCTACTTTTTTACCTTTTCCTCTTTGAGCAACATTTTCTCTAACATTTATCTTACCAGCTGTGTAATAATACTCACATCTTATTTGGCTTTTTATATTCCATTCGGCATTTTGCAATGCAGGAGTAATATATTTTAGTTTTATATCTTCCTCAGTAAGATTTTTCTTGGTCAAACCCGCATAATCCATCTTTATCACTTCTCCTAAGACATTCCTTTAATTTATTTACTTAATAAGATATCTATTTCGTCAATTTTTTCATCACTCCAGTGATAAAATTTACTATATCTATTATACCATGTTTGCTAGCTTAAATAAATTTATTTAGTAAATTTTAGCTTTCATACTAAAGTGATATATAATAGTCATATTCTTATCTTTATCAATAATTATTTTTCAACTATGATTTGACCTAAAATATTTTGAAAAAACAAATAATAAAACCATTAAAAAACAACGCCTCTAAATACAATTATTTCAGAGTGCGCTGATTTTTACTAATTAATCCAATGTCCATTGGAAAGTGTATTCATCATCAAATAAAACATTTTCGTAATATCTAACTCTAAGTCCGGTATCGTTTTCTTTTTGCTCCCAAATTATTACGCCTTCAATTTTACCGCCCGCATCAAGTTCGCCGCTATTTAATTGAACATCATCTTCAGCGGTAATACTATAAACAGAAGCTTCAACACCGTCACCATTTACCATTTGGAAATCTAAAGCATTATAAGATATCTTTTTATCGCTGTTATTTTCAATTTTAATAGTTACCTTAACATATTCATACCCGTCTTTTGCTTGAAAATATTCATTAGAACCTTTAGTTTTTTCCACTTTAGTGATTGAATATTTAACATCTTCGTAAGTTACAACATCATTTTGCTTATACTCTTTTTTGAAGTCTTCCTTTTCGTCGCCTCCGCCACCGGCAATAGCAGCAATAATGATAATCGCTAAAACTCCTAATACAATCCACCTAACAAGATGTGATTGCTTCTTTTTACAATTAGGACATACTTTGGCTTTTTCGTCAATTTCGCTTTGACAATATTTACATTTTTTCACGTTAACTTCTCCTTTCTCTTTTATTATATCATAATTCTCAACGAACAAGTGAGAATAATTTCACCTAATAAGTGAGAAAATATATTTAGAGAAAGGTGGTGCCACAATGAAAAATAAAAAAGATGAAAATTACGTTTACTATCTTGTGGCGCAAAACCTTAAAAAGCAAAGAAAATTAAAAGGATTAACTCAAAGTAAGTTTGCAGATTTATGTAATTATAGTAATGGCTTTATAATGAATATTGAAAGTGAAAAATATCACCAAACTTTTAGCCTAGGAACTTTGTGGAAATTTGCGGAAGTATTAAATATAGATATAAGAGAGTTATTTAAACCAATAGACAAGAAATAGTATAGTTAAAAATTCTTTGTTAATTTTATTCTATTTTTTTAACTTCCCTACTTTTTATACCTAAACAAGGCCGATGGTCTATGTCCTTCTCCAGTCTTAACCTTGCTAGTCTTCTCTACCTTGGACCCAATAATTCTCCTAAAAGCCGGATCGAGTAGTTTCTTATTAAGTATCGCCTCATACACTTTCTGTAACTCGCCCAAAGTAAAATACTCTGGCATCATATTAAATACAATATCTGTA
>CANQKU010000131.1 GCA_947624535.1 uncultured Bacilli bacterium | reverse complement strand
GAAAACAAGAAAAAAGGAAGAAAACTTTATTGTGTCATTTGACCAAGAAAACGTGGTTTAGTCATATTGCAGTAGAAATACCAGGTGAGGGAACTGAAAATCTTTGGCTAGAACCTGTGATAGATGAAGAATATAGTAAATTAGAAAATAAAGAATAATATACTAAAAATAGCAATTCATATGCTTGAATTACTATTTTTATTTTCTAAATTTTTGTTCACATTTATCGATGATAAAATACATTAAATAAGAAATAATACCTAAAATTACAACACTAGTGATAACTAAATCAATATTAAATACTTGAGATCCATACATAATTAAATAACCTAATCCACTTTTCGAAACTAACAATTCTCCCATAATAACCCCAATTAAACTCATTGAAATATTAATCTTTAATGCATTAATTATATTAATATAATTGCTTGGAAGTACTACTTTTGTAAAGATTTGTTTTTTAGATGCTTGAAAAGATTTTAAAAGAGTAATGTAGTTTTTATCAGTAGAGATAAATCCATTATAAATATTTATTATAGTAATGAAAGTATTAATTAATAAAGCCATAAATACAATTGAATTAACACTGGCACCTACCCATATAATAATTAGTGGCCCTAAAGCAACTTTTGGTAAAGAATTCAAAATCGTTAAATAAGGATCGATAATCCTTGAAATAGTTTTATTACTCCACAAAATTGTAGCACTAACTAATCCAATAACTGTAGCAATTATAAAACTTAACAGCACTTCATACATAGTAATGCCTATATGTTTAATTAAACTTCCATCATAGAATAACTTACTAGCTGTTTTTAAAACATGACTAGGACTTGATGATAAAAACGTATTAATCATATGATATTTTGATAATAATTCCCATCCAATTAAGAATGCTACAATAATGAATAGTCTAAAAATAAAGATAATAATTTTTTCTTTTTTTAACTTTTTTAGATAATTTTTATGCTCTTCACTATATGTGGACATCTAAATCCCTCCAAATCATATCATAGTAAGTTGAAAATTCCTTACATCTTCTATTATTAATAGGGGTAGATTTATCAGTTAAGTTGATTTCATAAACTTTTTTAACCTTAGATGGTCTTTTACTCAAAACTAAAATTCTATCAGACATACTTATAGCCTCAGCAATATCATGAGTTACCATAATAGCAGTTTTACCTTCATTTTTAATGATTTTATAAATATCATCACTAATAGCTAATCTAGATTGGTAGTCAAGAGCAGACATTGGCTCATCTAAAAGTAAAATATCTGGTTTGATAGCAAGTGTTCTAATTAAGGCAACTCTCTGACGCATTCCTCCAGATAAACTAGAGGGGTACTTATCTTTGAATTCATATAATCCATAAGTTTTTAATAAGTCAAGTACGTATTGTTTATTTTCACTAGTTAATTGTTTCGTAACTTCTAATCCAATTAGACAATTTTCTAAAATCGTTCTCCATGAAAATAATGAGTCATTTTGTAACATATAACCTATAGTAATATTTTTATCCATCTCTATATTTCCATCAGATTGTTTTTCTAATTTAGATAGTATAGATAAAATAGTTGATTTTCCACATCCACTAGGACCTACGATAGAAATAAAATCATTTTTATTCACTTCGAAATTAATATTTTCTAATGCTACAATCTCACTTTTTTTATCGTGATAAATTTTTTTTAAATTCTTTACTTTTAGTATCGTATCTTTCACTATATCTCCTCCAGATATATTATTTTATGAAATAGTAGTTATTGTGCTCATGATAAAGATACCAATAAACTTTAATAAATAAAAATTTTTTACTCTTTATTTATTTTTTTTGTTATACTATTAAAAAGGAAGTGTGTAATGATGAAAAAATTTTTAAAGGGTTTACTTTCAACGATATTAGTAATCGTATTATTTTTCTCAACGATTAATTTGATAACCATTATATCTTTAAAACAAACTATAAGTAAAAATTCTATTAAAAAAATGATAGTAGATATTAATTTAGAAAGCGACTTAGAAGAAAATCCCGAAATAAAAAAAGCAGTAGATGAGTTTCTAGATCCAATATATGAAGAAACTAGAGAGTTAGGTATTAGTGATGAAGTTGTATTAAAAATAGTTAATTCAAAAGAAGTTAAAGATTTTATTGGAGATATTAGTGGTAATTTTGTCGATTATATTGTTACGGGTAATAATCAAAAGATAATTAATTCAGCTGATTTGGAAACTTTAGTAGGTAAAGCGATTGATGATGCTAGTGAATATATTGATATTAGTAATGAAGATAAAACAAATATAATTAAAGTAGTACATGATGAATTTGATGAATTAGAAAGTGATATACCTGATACAAATATCATTGATGAAGGAATGGATAATGAAACAAAAGAATTAGTTAATTTTGTTAGATTTATTTTAGGTACTAAATATTTATTGATCTCAATTATAATATTTATTGTTCCTATTTTAGGCTTATTATTAGTAAGATTTAAAGAAGCTAAATGGATTAAATATACAGCTATTACTATATTAGTAGCATCCATTATCACGTCATTAATTGTTGTAGCATTATTAGTATTAAATAATATTATGTTTAAAATAGATTTTCCTACTGTTTATAATATTATAAAAAAGCCTATTAACTTTAGTTTAATTCTATCGATAAGTTTATTTGTATTCATGATTATATGTTTAATCGTTTATAAAAAACTACATAAGAAAGCAAAAAAATCATAGATGAATTTCTATGACTTTTTATTTAATCTATTTTATACATTAACTCATCATAATCAACTTTTTTATCTAAGGCACCATTATCTATCATAATATCTTGTAAATGATCAAATGATTCTTTACTAAATTTAGTTGTTTCAGGCCAAGTATCATTTTCTCTATATCTTTTTACCGCACTTTCTAAGTCATTTAAAGAAGTATCAGGGAATTGTTTTAATATCGTTTGAGCAACTTCTTTATCTGTATGATTTTTGACATAGTCTAATCCTTTTTGAATTGCTTTATCAAAATTTTTAATTAATTCTTTATGAGATTTAATATAACTTTCTCTTGCTGAATAAGAAGTATATGGTACAACACCACCTAATTGTCCAACACTTGCTACAACATGACCATATCCTTGTTGTTCAATTTCAGTAGCATTTGGCTCAAATAAGGTAACAAAGTCACCTTG
>CANQKU010000130.1 GCA_947624535.1 uncultured Bacilli bacterium | reverse complement strand
ACATGAGGTACTTCATGTACGATTGTTCTATGAACACATCTTACTTGAGGAGCCTCTGAAATTGGGTTGCAGCAACCTCCTGACATTGTATTTCCCATATCTGAATTTTGCATCATATTAATATCAACATTCATGTCATTATCTACAACATTATTATTACCAGTAATATTTGTATTGGAATTCATTTCGAAATCCATTGGTCTTTTAAACATATATGCTTTCCTCCTATCTACCGTATTTTATGAATAACAAAAAAAAGTGACTATTTATACGCCCAAAAAACATAGTCATCTTTTTCATATTTTAACTTACACAAATTTTGATTGTTTTTCTTAATTTTTCCATTTATAATTAATTCCTATTAATTAATGATTTTGCTAATTTTTTCCTACTTTCTTCTGTAATGTTAACTCTCTCCATATTCCCCGTTTCCTTTACAAACATACCATATGACGTTAATTCAGAACTATCACTCATTTTTTCAATATTATCCACATTAATTCTATCAAAATTATTCTTACATTTTTCCTGTATGATCAACTTATTTAATTGTCTTACATAACTTAATTCATTATAATTACATGCTTCTACTTCCATAATTTCCTTATCACTAGCATTAGGCATAACATATTTTTCAAGATATAAAATATTACTTATCCTTCTTAACGCTTCAACTTGATCTTTATCATAACTGATTATACTTCTGACAAACAAGCCTATTCTAGCAATAGCATTTTCTACTAATTCTTGAAACTTTACTGAATGATTGCTTAAGTCACCATGATTACCCATTAATTTACTTATAATAGTATCTTGAATACTTAGAGACATTGGCATATTTAGATTTTTATATTCATAACAAAACCCACTGTCACCTATTTCCACACCATATTCTTTTAATATATAACACATAGCTTGTATTTCAATTGTCAAATTCATAAAATTTTTTTCATCAAAATTTGGTTCTTTATCGTAAAACTTTTTATATACATTATAAATTATCTTAGCCTCTTTATCATTTGTCATAAAGCACCTCCTACATTAATTTTATCATAAGATAGTTTTCAATAAAAGAAAAAGACCACTTTTTTAAGCAGTCTAATTATTTACTTCTTTTTCTAGTAATAAATCGATCAAAACATGCTAATACGGCTGGCAATAATAGTAAAATTAAAATTGTTGAGCATAAAGTTCCCGCAGATATTGTTTTACATATTTTAGCGGCAATAGCTGATGCAAAATTGGCAATTACCAAAGTTACAATAATTAAGATTGAACTAGAAGTTAAGATTGTATGAATGGATTGATTATAAGATGCTTTAATAGCTTCTTTCCTATCTAGTTTTTTTCTATTTTCCAAATAATACGAAGTATATAAAATAGCATAATCTATCGTTGCTCCCATTAAAATACTTTGTACAATAAGTAGTGAGATGAAATAAACATTATCTCCAGTAAATGATAATATACCCATTGTTAAATAAACAGCACATTGGATAATTAAAACTAAAATACTTGGGATAATAACTGATTTAAACGTAAATGCTACAACAACAAATATAGCAAACATCGTCAAAATAGTAATAAAATTTAGTTCACTTTGGAAAGTTTGACTCATCTCATAAGCCATAGGAGAATTTCCAATTACATAAAAGTCATCTAAGTTCATACCTAATTGTTTTTTCATATCCTTAATAAATTGAAAAGTTTTCTTAGATTCTTGTTGCAGTGTAGTATTTAATACAATTCTTGAATAATTCTTACCAACTAACATTTTCTTAACTTCTTTGATAGTCTTTTTAGCATCAATAATATTTGTTTTCATATCCCCATCAATAAATTCTTCAAATCTTTCATCAGATAAAATATCATCATTTAAAAAGTTAACAAAATTTTCAATAGTCATTTCCCAAGTTTGATTATATTGGTTATTACTTCCATAATAAAGATAAACAAGATTTATCATATTTTTTTCTATATCATTAGTTAATGAACGAATATGATTATACATTTGATTAGAAGTATAACTTATTCCATTTATACTATCATTCATAATTTGGTTAATTGCATTTAACTTAGTAAGTTGATCTTCACTAATACTATCTTTATATTCATCATTTTTAGAAACATCATTAAGTAAAAAGTTAACTAATTCCTTAACTGATATCGTAGCATTATGATTAATATAAGTTGTTTGATATAAGCTATAAAGTAGATTTACTCGTTCTAAATCTATTCCTAATAATTTAGACAACTCATAACTATTATATTTTTTATTAGCCATACTACTATTCATTACTTGATTAATAAGATTTAATTTTTGAGTTGTATCTTGTGAAATATAATTTACAAGCATACTATCTTGCTTATGAGAAAGAATAAATTGAACAAATTCTTGTGGTGTCAAAGTAGGATTAGTTTTAACTGATTGATATAATGTATATAACTTTTTCATACTATCTAAATTAATTCCCGTTACTTGAGCAAGTTCTTGACTAGTAAACTCAGTATGATTGATACTACTTTTCATAATTGTAGATAATAAGTTCAACTTATCAAGATTTATATTTTCATTATTTTTAATTTCTTCTCTATCACTATTTGTTAATATTAAGTAAATAAATTCATCAGGTGTCGCACTCCAGTTATTGCTAACGTCACTATTTAAGTCAAGATAAGCATAAATAGGAAAGATAGTTTTAGGATCCTGTTTTAATGCACTTGCTAACTCTGATTCAGTGTATGGTGTGGTTGTATCTAATCCTAAAGCCTCTATTTTTCCCTTTAAAGTAGCTATATCAATAGATGGATTAATTTTTTGAAGAGCAGTTAAAAATTGTTCAATTGTATAAGAATTTGTACTTTCTTTTTGACTATACTTTAATAATAAAACTTGTTTAACTAAATTCTCATCAATTCCAAATAGATTTGCCAAGTCTTGAGTCGTCATATTTTTTGTAATCAAATCTACATTACTAAAAGTATTCATTAGCTTAAGTTGTTCTATTTGATCAGGTGTAAAACTACTTCCATAGTCACTATTTGTTACCACCTCAGTTAAGATGAAATTAGTAAACTCAGGAATAGTCAATTTTAAATTCGAATCATTGACTAAGATATAATACTGATATAATTCATCCACCATCTTCAAGTCAAGTCCAAATAACTTTGCCATTTCACTACTAGTCATCTTTTTAGTAAT
>CANQKU010000129.1 GCA_947624535.1 uncultured Bacilli bacterium | reverse complement strand
CCAAAAATACGCTCAACACCTTGTCCACCATTTGCACTAGCAAATCTTGCATCAGCACCAGTAATAACACTATCATCAATAGTTCCAACCAATGCTTGCTCTGCATAATTTGCAATATTTCCATCATTAATTTCATGTTGCAATAATTTAGCATCTTCAGTTAATATTTGAAATTGTTTACCATCACTATCAGTAAAGTAAAAAGATGAATTTCCAGCATTAATAGCAGCTTCTAAAGCTGAATTGAATTTTGCTGCATTTGCATTTAAAGAATATTTTCTTCCACTGATACCCTCAAAATTACTAATTTTTGCAGATGTTTTTAAGCTTTCAAGTCCTTTAGAAGATGCACGATCCATAATAGTTTTTCTCTCGGCATTTTTCTGTTTATCATATTTTATTTGTTCTTCTTTTGCTTTCCATTCAGCTTCTAATCTGTCACTTTCAGATTGTCCAGTAAATAATTGTCCTGCAGCAGAGCCAACACCACCTAAGAATGTCCCACCAACTCGTCCATAAGCTAAATTTTGAGCATTTCTTTTAGCAAAAGCATCCCTAACAGCCCTTGACTGATGATCTTTGGCATTTAAAACAGTAGAAGCCCCTGCGCCAAGTCCAGTTGCTGCTCCAAAAAGACCAGCACCGACATTTTTTAAAATTCTACCAACATTATGATTTTTACCATTTGCCTCATCTGACAAAAAGCTTGATTTACCTGCAACAATTCCTGCACCAATAGTTCCTGCTGCAAGGGAACCAGCAGCCATAATTTTTCCAAGGCCACCAAATAGCTTACCATTTTCGTCCATTTTAATTCCTAAGGCAGAGGTAATAAATTTTGGAGCATCTTTTGCAAAAAATAATAATCCTATTATCAAAGCAACAAGAACTAAACTACCACGAAAGGCACCACTAGTTCCAAATAAATTTGATGTTATATTAGCTATGACTCCATTGGCAACTAATTCTTTAATTACTAAAATCACAAAATAAATAACTCCTAATTTGATAAATAAGTCTAACCAAACTTTACCAACCATTTTTATCCAATTAGAAAAAGCACCATCTTTTAAAGATTTTGGATCAATATAACTAATAATAGGAATAGGGGCAAGTATTTGCAAAATAATTAATTTAAATACACGAATAGCAATATCAACACAATAGCCTAATAAAATTAAGGACATCACTACTGCCGTTGCAAATCCAACAAGTGGATAATAATTATACTTATAAGCATCATCATTCCCATCAACTGGATCATTTATGTGATCTACTGCTGCTGAAACGGTATTCCCATGGGCAAAGCAAGTAGGATTTCCATCAAGATCATTTTCCCCTTCATCACCACAATTATCATTAAAGAACACACCATTATATGTTTCAAACGCAATCAGTTTTCCATAATTTCCCATATCATCACCTGTCGCAAAGGTGTTAGAAGAAGCATTATAGGTATTTGCACCTAAAATAATTCTAGGTAATGCTTCTAAAACATGAGGTTGTATTCTATTCAAGAACTGAAAAGCAGATGGAAAAGCTATTAGCATAATCAAAGATACAACTACTCTCATTCCTAATTTCCCAACTCCACGTTCTTTATCAGTAACTGCATCTGGATTAACCAAATAATTTAACATAGATATCGTAATTTTAAATAACATAAAGATTGCAATAATAGCATATATTCTAGCATAAATACCGTCATAAAATCCATTAAAAGCACTATCCGTACTAACAGAAGCTATATCAAAGATGAGTTGCATTATCCAAGAAAAAAAAGTATATGCAACAGAATCAAGCCAGCTAAAAATAGAACGTATGGTATTCCAAATAAGGCCTCTTTCAGCCATTATAAAAATTAAATTATCCATATTATCACCACAATCTTATATCACAAGAAACATCTTTTAAAGTATTAATAAAACTAATTATATACATAATAATACTTGGAACAAAGAAAATTGCTACAGCTATAATACAACGTTTACTAAAACGACTAGTTGCCTTTTTTAGTTCTTGCTGATCATCAGATAAAACTGCTCTAGCAAAATCAACGCTACCCATAACAATCACAATAATAGGAACTGAAATTCTAATCCAAGTTAATACTAATGAAATATCATCTAATAAATCAGGTCCTAATATACCTTGACATGATGCATCAGAAATAATATCTCCAATACCTATTCCAGTATTACTTATCCAATTATCTATACTTTTCATTACGTTATCAACATTTTGCAAAGCACTATCAACTTCAGAAAGAGCAGCATTAGTAGCTTCTTCTACTTCCGTATTTCCTTCTTCTTTAGCTTTTTCATTTGCTTCTTCCAACTTTTTATTAATTTGATTTAGTAAATCTTGTAGTTTTGAAGCATCTTCCTTAAGAGTATCTTGAGCTTTTTTAGAGTCATCAGAAAAGCCATTACAGATATTAATATTAAAATCCGAAGAAGCAAGATTTAAAATCTTTGTTCTAGTATCGCTAATAGTACTATTAATTGACTCAGAATCACGTTTAACAATTTCTTTATAGGCCTGAATATCACTAGCTGTTGGAGAAAAACTGCTATCACTTAATTTTTTTAAAATTGCATTTTCTAAATTTTTTAAGGAAGAACTTACATTAGAATCATCATAATGATTCATAATTGAATGAATTTGCGACGTAACCTCGCTACATTTAGCAGTATCATAGACTACTCCTTTATACATTAAAGAACCTGAATTAGGTGAAATTAAATCTCGCTCCCAATTAAAACTCCATTCATTCTGAAACTCATCTGGAGTTAAAATATGTAAATCATTTCCACTTTCTACAAAATATAAATCATTGCACTGAAGATTTCCATTAACTTGAAGATAATTTACTAATTTTGAGGAATTAAATTTGATATGTTGATCACCAATATGAAAAAGTAGCCACCTGGGATTATACCAAGGTTCCGTTTCATTTTCTACAGGTTTATTAGTATCTGGATTCACATAAAAGAAACTATCGGATCTAATACCGACATAAAGTTTTTTATTAGAATAGATTTCATTTCCAAGTGTAGCACTATTCGTATCAAATACATTTCCAGTATTGTATTCACAATAATAAATATCTGCTGGATTCCCATTATCAGACAGTGGATAATTAAGATTATAATCTGGAAAAGCATGAAGCGCATAGGCATGATTATTAAAAAGGAAAAACATAACAAATGCAATTAAGCCGTAAC
>CANQKU010000128.1 GCA_947624535.1 uncultured Bacilli bacterium | reverse complement strand
CAATATCTTGAGTTTTGGCATTAGCTCTTACATTAAAACCTATAATAATGGCATTAGAAGCTGACGCTAAGACAACGTCACTTTCTGTAATAGCACCTACACTACTTCTAATTGTATTAATCTTTACACCATCAACATTAATTTTTTCTAAAGAACTTTTTACCGCTTCGCTACTACCATGAACGTCTGCTTTAATAATAACATTAATTTCTTTCATTCCTTCTTGGATTTGTCCAAATAAATCTTCTAAAGTCATGCCACTTCTATTAGTATCAGCTTCTTTTTGACGATTTTGTCTTTCACTTGCGATGCTTTTAGCTTGTTTTTCAGTCTCAAATGCCATAAATTTATCTCCAGCAGAAGCAACTTCAGAAAGTCCTGTAACTTCAACTGGTGTAGATGGTAAGGCTTCAACAATATTTTGACCTAAGTCATTTTTTAACGTTCTAACCTTTCCATAACTTGTTCCAACAACAATTGGATCACCTATTCTTAAAGTACCATTTTGAATTAATAAAGTGGCAACTGAACCTACTTGTTTATCTTTCTTAGCTTCAATTACTGTACCTGTAGCATAACGAGATGGGTTAGCTTTTAACTCTTGAATATCAGCAACTAATAAAATATTAGAAAGTAACTCATCAATTCCTAAACCTGATAAAGCAGAAATCTTTGTAACAATTGTATCTCCGCCCCATTCTTCTGGAGTTAGACCATTTTCTACTAATTCAGTCATAATACGATCAGGGTTGGCATTTTCTTTATCAATTTTATTTATAGCAACAATAATAGGAACATTAGCAGCCTTAGCATGATCAATTGCTTCTTTAGTTTGAGGCATAATTCCATCATCAGCTGCGACAATAATGATAACAACGTCTGTGATACTTGCGCCTCTTGCACGCATCTCTGTAAAAGCTTCATGCCCAGGAGTATCAATAAAAGTTATTTTTCTACCATCACAGGTTACTGAATAAGCACCAATCGCTTGAGTAATTCCACCAGCTTCTAAACTTGCAATACTTGACTTTCTAAGGGTATCTAGTAAAGTTGTTTTTCCATGATCAACATGTCCCATAATAGTAACTACAGGAGGACGTGGCTTTAGATCTTCTTCCTTATCTTCTATTTCAAAATTCTCAAAATTAGAAATATCTTTAGTCTCTTCACGTTTTAATTCCTTATTATAGTCAGCAACTAAAACCTCAGCTGTTTCAAAATCTACGCTTTGATTAACTGATGCCATGATACCTAATCCCATAGCTTTTTTAACTAATTCAACACCAGCAACAGATAGTGCATCAGCAAGTTCTGCTAAAGTCATATTTTCTTTATAAAGAATAATTCGATCATCCTGAACCGCATCATTACTTTGTAATTTTTCACGATGCTTATAAATCTTTTTTCTTTCTTTCATAAAATTAGTCTTAGCTTCAGCTTTTTTAGTATTTCTACTTTTTAGTTTTTGAAAATTATCTTGATTATCTAAGTCAATATTAGTCTCTTCTGCTAATTTCTCTGCTTTTTCAATAACTTCTTCTTCTAAATCATCTTCACTTTCTTCGCTATCTTCACTATCATCAATATAGTCTTCTTGATCTTGGATTTCATTATCTAATAAAATAATATCATCTTCTTGTAAAAATGTTTCTTCATCTTCATATTTAATTCCTATTTTATCACATAATTTTTTTATCTCTTCAATACTTTTTCCCACATCTTGTGCATACTCATTTAAGTTCATTATCTTCACCTCACTTTTATTTTTCACAAATATTTTTTATTTTTTCATAAACTTCATCTTCTATACTACATTCTAATCTTTTTTCTAAAATTTTACTTTTTTTCGCTTTTTCAACTACTTCTAAATCTTTTTTTAAATAAGCCCCTCTTCCATTCATTTTTCCACTTTCATCAACACAAACTTCTCCTGAGGGAGTACGAACAACTCTTAGTAATCGTTGTTTTGGTAATCTTTCTTTAGTAACAACACAACTTCTCATAGGTATTTTTCTAACTTTCATAACTACCTCCTAGTTTTTATTCATCTCTAAAGTGAATGCCCTCTTTGCTTGCTTGTTCTAATGTTTTAATATCAATTTTATAATGAGTTAAACGACTTGCTAGACGAGCATTTTGTCCTTTTTTACCAATAGCTAGTGAAAAATTATCATTATCAGCAATTACCATAGCTTCTTGTTTTTTAGGATCAGTTATAGCAACTTTTAAATCTTTAGCAGGAGCTAAAGCATTAGCAATAAATACAGCTGGGTCTTTATCATACTTAACAATATCAATTTTTTCACCATGTAACTCTTCAATAATACGAGCAATTCTACTTCCCTTTTCACCAATACATGCTCCAATTGGATCAATATTATGATTTTCTGAATATACTGCTACTTTACTTCTATATCCCGCATCTCTTGCGACACTATAAAGTAAGATAGAGCCATCAGATAATTCAGGTATTTCTAATTCAAATAATCTTTTAACAAATCCATAGTGATTTCTAGAAAGTAAAATCAATAAGTTTTTACCATTATTATCTACTTTAGTAACATATACTTTTATTTGACTACCCATTTCTATTTTCTCACCAGGAATAATATCTTTTTTAGGTAAAATACCATTAGTACGTCCTAAGTCAATAAAATAGTTATCCGTATCTTCTAAAGCTACTGTTCCAATTAATAATTCATCTTGTTTATCACCATATTCATCCATGATACTATTTCTTTCAGCTTCACGCATTTTTTGCACAATTACTTGTTTAGCAGTAGATGCAGCTACACGTCCAAAATCTTTTGGAGTTACTTCAGTATCAATAGTATCACCAACATTAAGTAATTTGTTTTCACGTCTTGCATCTTTCAATTTAATCTCTATATCAGGGTTAAATAATTCTATTTGCTTTTCCTCACCATCCTCATCAAGTTCAACTTCATCAGGATATTCTTCTGGCTTATCATCATCAACTACTGTTAAATATGAATAAACTTTAATATCTCCAGTTTCTCTATTAATTAATACTTTAACATTAGTCTTAGAATTAAAATTTTTCTTATAAGCAGAAGTAAGAGCTAACTCCATTGCCTCAAAAACAACTTCTTTATCAATTCCTTTTTCTTTTACAATATTATCAACTGCATTTAAAAACTCTTTACTATTCATTATTCTAAACATTCCTTTCCGCTTCACTACGTTTTGCTTAAGCCACAAACTGCAATGAAAATAATTATCTAA
>CANQKU010000127.1 GCA_947624535.1 uncultured Bacilli bacterium | reverse complement strand
CTAGTCAAATAGGCGCCTATTTGACTAGCACCACGACCATGAGCACTAACTGGTTTTCCTTTATTAACATATTTTATTAAATCACTTCTGGAAGTCCATTTATCCCAACTTTTAGGAATAGCCTGAGTTCGGGTTTCCCCAATAGTATCACTTCCATAGCGAATATAATAATATTCATCATCTTCACCCTCATAATAAGCCATATCATAATTACCAGGATTAATTTTATTGTCATTATTAACGACAATTAAGCCATAAGTATCGCGAGCGGCCCGGGCAAAAATACTATTTTCCGCGGTAATTTGAGCTAATTTTTCCTCATCTGTTTCCATATTTTGGAAACCACTGCTTGACTCTAAAATACAATTATCCTTCTGATTAATAGAACGTAAGGCAAAAGTTCTTGTTTGAACAGCAAAGGCCTTTAATAACTCATACGAATCGCTAAATTCACCTACTTCGGCACTTAAAACACCAGGTATATACTCTGTTTCAAAATCATATTCTCGAGAATAAGTTCCATCAGATTTTTTAATTGTTACTTTTTCACAAAAATTATTAGCCTCAAAATGCGAATATCCCCCTAAACCAACACTGCTACCCAAATTATTATCAAAATCAGCAGAACCAGTAAGGGTGGTAAATAATAATAAAGTGAAAAATGATAGACCCCCAATAGCTATCATAGCCATAGTTTTATGTTTTTGAATGAATCCTTTGCCTAAATTAGATTTTTTATTTGAATTATTAGAATTATTGTCAAAATCAGAATCCATAGGCATATTATCTAAAGAAGAATTATCTGATAAACTAGATTCTAAAGTGGTACTACTTACATCAGTAGAAGAATCTAAAGATGATGATGCGAAATAATTATCATCAGATATAAAAGGTTCACTAGTAGTTGAAACACTATCTGTAGTAGTATCATTATCTATATATCCTGAATTATATAATATTTCTTGATTAAAACTAGTATTCAAGCGATAGTTTTTATTTACTCTATCGCGTACTTTGGAATTTAAACCTATTTTAGTACGACCTTTTACTTGGACTTCATAATTTTGGCTATTTTCAGTAGTAGTGTTATTAGTATTATTACTAGATACACCTGCTTTTTTATTAGCTACTATATTATCAGTTAAAGTATAATTTAAATCATTGGTACTTTTAAGAGATTGAGAATTTTTAGATGAATTAACTGTTTCTAATTCTGTTTTTAAATTATGAGTTGAAGAATATTCTCTAGTTTCATTTAAATCCAAAGTATTAGCCATATTAGATGTGATTTTACTATCTATCTTAGATGTTGTTTGAACTTCTTGATTACTATTTAAAGTTAAATTAGAATTAATACTATTTTGAATTAATGAAGATGTATTTATAGTAGTATTAACTTCTTGCATCGTATTATTTTGATATTGGCTCATATTTAGAGGAATAGTTAATCTTTCTAGATAACTTTTATTTAATATACGTCTATCTACACCCTGTTTTAAAATAGAATTCATAACTAATTGTTTATCATTTTCTTTAAGATTTAATGTTTTAAAAAACTGTTTTAAAACATTATTATTATTTCTGCCTTGATAAAATTCTTTAAAGACAAATTCGTAATCTTTATGATATTTTAGACATAATTCTTTATATCTATCCATAAATTTTTTACTTTGATATTCTAAATTACCCGCCTCTAAATCAAATATGATATTTCTTTTAAAATTATTTAAAATATCATTTAATTCTTCATCAAAAGTTTTTATATTTTCATTTATATCTTTTTTAGGATCTTGAAAATAACCGGATTTTACTATTTTGGCTATAACATCTTTTATAGAAGTATTAGGTGGAATAATAATTTTTTCTTTTTTAAAATTAGATCCTTCAATTAAATCATTTAAATCTAATACGCCTTTTTCTTTGCTTGATACCTCTATATATTCTTCCATAGTATGGCAGATAATAATATTGTCTAGTGCTTCATTTATTTGTTCTTCATCAATATAATCATTTAAATTAGCATCTTCTTGTAATTCATTTAAAATTTGTTTTACTTGGTCAATATTAATATCAGTATCCGTAGAATTAACATTAGTAAATGTGGAAACTTTATCATTAATAGTCTCTTCTAAACGAGCATTTTGTTCAGCGATTATTTTAGCTTGATCTTTTTTTATTAAAGTATTTCTAACAGTACCATAAATATTGGCAGTTTCATTTAATAATTCTTCTAACTCTCTTAAATCACTTTCATAAACAGTTGTTTTTTTAAAACTTAATTGTCTTTTTAAATAATCTATTCTTTTGGCTAATTCAGGATCTAATTCATAAGTATTAATAAGATTTAATAAATTATTAATAGTTTTAGTTTTTAATAAATAAGTTTGGGCTTTATCTTCAGTATTTAATTTTAAAATTCCATCTTCAAATTGATAATTATCTTTAAGGGATTTTCTTAATGATTTATCTAATTCTTCATCAATTTCAACACGATATCTTTTACCACCTAAAAATATATAAAAATATTTTTTCAAATATAATCACCAACTTACATACAATTTAATTAATTATAACATAGATAATCTTAAAAAAAAAGTCATATAAAGGACACTATTTTCACATTTTATCATAAATTAATAGTGAGAATACATGAAAGGGTGAATAAGATGAATAATGATTGTAATACGACAACTGGTAACTGCATTAATGAAATCTTAAGTGTTATTTTGGTTTTACAACAAAATGCCTGTCCAGAATCTTGTTTAGATGCTTGTGATAGACCAGTTTTAGGAGGTGGGCCTAACTGTTTAATTTGTAACACAAGACCAGTTATGCTTTATACTTGCAGTTGCTGTGGAACTCCTTGGAGTATGCCAACCACGAAAGATTCTAGTGTAACTTGCAGTGGTTCAACAACAGAATGCTCAACAATATTTAGAGTAGAAAAAATCGAGGGTAATTGCTGTACATTTAGAGTTCTCGCGGATAATCCAGATACAACAAGCTTAAATCCATATGTAGCAACTAATTCTTTCTTTACAATGGATTGCAGTTGCTTATGTGCAATTAGATGTTTAAGTGATACTTACGTTGATTGTGTTTGCTAAATATTATTTTGATTAAGAAAAAAGGTTATACAATCTTTTTTTCTTTGGCTAATTTTACAAAATTTTGCTTGACTTAAAGCATGATAAATGTTATATTATTATTGCACATGGCGGGATAGCTCAGTTGGCTAGAGCACGCGGTTCATACC
>CANQKU010000126.1 GCA_947624535.1 uncultured Bacilli bacterium | reverse complement strand
TAACCACCTTCTCTTTTTGCCCAATTATCACTACTAGATAAAGTCATAACTGACTCAGCTGGATCTTTAGCAGCTTTGGCTTTATTAATTAAGTTAGTAACATAAGCACCCCATAAATAAGTTCCTGTCAAATCAGTACTATTGTATTTAATCTCGTCACAACTACTTTCTTCATTACCATCATTATATTCCAATTGTGAAGAAACTAAAGAACCACTATTAATTGTTCCTTGATAACCCCAAATAGCTGATTGAGTTATCCAAATATTCATCATGTTATCAGCACTTGCTGTACAATAAGTTGCTTTAGATTCTTGGTCCTTAGCCTCTACTCCACTAATTAATGGCTTAACTGGGTATGAGTTCATTAAAATATAAGCAATCGCATAATCCATACGTTCATCTTTTGTTAATGTATCCTCACTAATCGTTGTATTTTTAGCATCACTACAAAATAATTCATAAGTATCTGTTGAATCAGTTGTTTGAAGAATTTGGCTTGTTCCTTCAGGTGCAGACACATCATGCTTAAATTTATAACCTATTTTTCTTGTTACTGTATCTGGAAGTTTGTCATTATAAACAGTTAAAGCTTTAGCATCTATCATAACTGTAAGACTACATAAAATACCTACAAATAATAACAGTATCTTTTTATTTTTCATTAAATTTCCCTACCTTTCTTTATTATCAGTATAACACAGTTTTATAAATTTCCAAATACTTTTTTATTCAATGACAAAAATTTTTCTAACATCTTCTTCTTTAATATCACTATTAATATATAATGTACATAAACTATCGCCTTTTTCTACATAATCTCCAACACTTTTATTTAGCCATATACCTACTGTTGGATCAATTTTATCTTCTTTATTTAAGCGACCTGCTCCTAAAGAGACTGATAATTTACCAATTTGATCAGCAGGAATTTCTTTAATTATTCCAGAACAGTTAGAAACAATTTCTATACTATTATTACTTAGCGCTAACTTTTCAATATCCCCATTTTGAGATTTAACAAATGTTAAAAATTTTTGATAGGCAGCTCCTGTTTCTAAAGTTTCAATAACTAATTTTTTAGCCTCATCAATAGAAATATTTTTACCCATACTAATCATTTCTGATGATAGATTAATACATAGTTGTTGAAAGTCATTTGTCTCTTTATTTTGTAAAATATTCATAGCTTCTATTACTTCAATACTATTACCAATCGCATAACCTAATGGGGCATTCATATCAGTTATTAAGCACCTTACTTCACGGTTATATACTTCTCCTATTTTTTTCATTAATCTTTCTAATTCTAAAGCATCTTCCTTACATTTTAGAAGTGCTCCTTTTCCAACTTTAATATCAATTAGAATTTTATCAGCTCCACTTGCTATTTTTTTACTCATAATACTAGTTGCTATCAAGGGAATAGACTCAGTTGTTGAAGTAACATCTCTTAAGGCATAAATTACTTTATCTAATGGTACTAATTCTTCAGTTTGACCAGTAACAACAATACCAATTTCTTCTACTTGCTTTTTAATCTCACTCTCATCTAAATTAGTGCGAAAACCTGGAATTGACTCTAACTTATCAATAGTACCTCCAGTAATACCTAAACCTCTTCCACTCATTTTTATTACTGGGACTCCTAAACTAGCTACAATTGGTGCAATAACTAATGTAGTTTTATCTCCTATTCCACCTGTAGAATGTTTATCTACCTTAATCCCATTTACATATGACAAGTCTAAAACTTTTCCACTTTTAATAAAAATATCAGTAAGTTCTAAAACTTCTTTATCAGTCATTTTTTGAATACAAATAGCCATTAATAAAGCAGACATTTGATAGTCAGCTACTTCATGATTTAAATAGCCATTAAAAATAAATTTTAATTCTTGCCTACTTAATTCCTCACCTAATCGCTTTTTATTAATAATATCTAAAATCATTCAAACACCTTCCTAAAAACATCAGTTTCTCTAATCTCAAATCCTAAATTTTTATATAAATAATGTGCCTCAATTCTTGTTTGATTTGAAGTAAGTTCTATATAAGAGATATTCTTTTCTTTGCATAGTTTAAAAATTTCATAAAATATTTTAGTAGCAATTCCTCTATTTCTATATAGCTTAGAGACACAAACATAATTAACATAGCAATAGTTAATATCTCTTACTGAGTCATATAATTCTTGAAATACTGTATATCCAACAACCTTACTATCTACTATAGCAACAAATTCAATATTAGAAGAATTTTTCTTACCTGTTTTTTCTAATTGGTATACTTCTTTTAATAACTGATTTAATGACTCTAAATCAGAGTCTTGATATGTTCTAATTTCTAAATTCATATCTTCACCAACCTTAATTTAATTATACAAAACATTAAAAAAATTACCAACTATTTGTTGGCAATTTTTTTAATTTTGCTTTGCTTTTTTTACTGAGTAAGTAAGTCCTAATCCACTAGCTATGATTAATGCTAATAGATTTAATAAGTTAATATCTGCTGTATCTGGATTTGACTCTTGATTTTCAGGTTGCTTTTTTTCAGGTTGAGATACAGTAGCTAGAAGTTTAGCTTTTGTTTCCTTAGCAATTTCAGGTGTCCAAAGTGCACCTTCTTTATTACCAGCAGCTGAAGCTGTTGTTGCAGCTTCTTTAGTTGGATATACAGTGATTGTCATAGGATCAATTTCAATAATTACTATTTGATCTTTTTTCTCACCTGTACCATCCCAGTCAAATGATAATTCATATCTAATTGGCTGATTATTTTTAATAGCATCTAAAAGTCTAGCCTCACTAATACCAAACCATTCTTTGTAAGAATCTGTTTCTCTTACTCCTTCATTAATAGTACTATTATCATTATGTAAAATATCATCTACATATACTTTATATCCAGTTTGAGATACACCAGATGGATATGATACTTTTATTCCTACCCATGCATAGTTTTCTTTTCTATTTCCTGCTGGATTACTAGGATCAGCTGGAACAAAATTGAATGTTGCATCTTTAAATCTCATATATTTTGTTTTATCATTTTCTCCAGCTTCTGGGTTAACAGTAATTGATCCAACTAAAGTATCACTATCTGTAATATTTGATACAGTACCTTGTTCATTAGTGTACGCAAACACATTTGGAATAAACATAAATGTTGCCGTTACTGTTAAAGCAAATAATAATTTCTTTTTCATTCTTCTCACCTTAATATTGTATTTACAATATTTCTCCTTCCTTGTTTACAATTATATAACAATATACCCC
>CANQKU010000125.1 GCA_947624535.1 uncultured Bacilli bacterium | reverse complement strand
TTGTTTTATATCCTAAGATAATTCTATCTTAATACTATTATTTTGTCAATTAGAGTTATCCAAACAATTTAAGAATTCTTACATCTCAACTTTGAAGTTTCTTGTAATGTTTTTGTGTTTAGTTTAGAAGTTATTACCTACCTACTTCGATACTACTTTAACTACCATTCATAATAACTTTTTTTAGGCATTTACCATAATTTGGTATATTTATAATGTGATGTGTGTGTGTGTATGAATTAATAGAATTAAATAATGCCCACTTTTATAAAGATAAAATTATTAAATTCCATCTCAAAGATATTTTTTCTGATCATTGGGATAATTTGTGATAGATAATCTTAATTTAAATATTAGACCTGTTGTTCATAAAAAGTTAATCGTATGATTTCTTGTCGTACTTCTAAATTAGTTTTTCTATTTATGAATGTCCACGCTGTGGCGGAATTAAATTTTCTTATCACACTTGTAAATCTAGATTTTGTCCTTCTTGTGGTAATAAATATGTTAGAAAAAAACTGAAGCTATTCTTCAAAAATGTTACAACTGTAAACACCATCATATTGTCTTTACTATTTCCAATTATCTTTGGGATTTCTTTCGTAAAGATAGAAATCTTATTGATTTATTTTTTCAATATGTTTCTAAAACTATTCTTTCTTGGGTTTTTGATATTTCTAAAAAGATCACTATATTCCTGGTATTATTGCTATCTTACATACTTATAGTAGAGATATGAAATTATTCATACTATTGTTACTGAGGGTGCCATGGGCAATTTTAGTGTATTTAAAAAAATGTGCTTCATTAGACTATAAATCAAAAAGAGATCACTATCATAAATATAATAAATCAAAAAGAGATCACTATCATAAATATAATAAATAAAAAAGAAGCACTATTTTGCTTCTATAATTAACTTAATAGCAGTTCGTTCTTCACCATCTATAGCGATATCTGAAAATGCAGGTATACACACTAGATTTTTTCCAGAAGGTGCTACAAAACCTCTAGCTATAGCTATTGCTTTAATCGCTTGATTTAATGCTCCTGCTCCAACTGCCTGTATTTCTACTGTTCCTTTTTCTCTAAATACATTAGCAAGAGCTCCAGCAACACTATTTGGATTTGATTTACTGCTTACTTTGAGTATTTCCATATATATTATTCATTCCTTTCTATGATTAATATATATGTAACACATTAGAACAAAATGATTATTTCTTAACTAATTGATTAACAAATGTATCATTAATATTACCATTATGTAAATAAACGTTATGCTCATCATTTTCTAACATAGCCATATTTTTTAAATATCTATCTACTTCAAAGCTAATAGTTAAATCTCCTCTTGTTGTTCCCTTAGGTATTCTTGGTCCATATTGCTGTTTTAATTGTGCGAAACGTTTTTCATCATAGACAGTAATATATTTTTCTTGCAATTTGCTCCAAATATATGGTGTAGTTACCTCTAGTATTTCTGGATTAATACCATAAGTAATAGTATCTTTAATATCAGGATATCCAGGTATTTTTCTAGTTTCAGTTACTAATAACATACTTCCAGGTAACATATTAGTTAGATTTCCACTATTATATACTTCATCAAATGGCTTAGATTTTCTTCTCAAATTATAAATACATTTTCCTTCATTATTTTCTATTAAAAATGAATGTCTACTAAGTCTACAATCTATAAGACGACTCTTCTTACAGTCAAATTCATTATATTTTATAAACATATCATTATTAGGGTGATCAATATAATGTGCAAGTTTAACTATTTTATCTCCATTAGCATTTGTTTTTGAATAGTCAGTTACTATAAAATTAATATTATTATCTAAATTATATTGAACAATAAATCCAACATCATCATTAAATATATTAACTACTTTATCATCTTTTAATCTTCTTAGTAAAATTAAATGCATTTTTTTAATATATTCAAATTTATATTCCTTAGGATCATACTCTAATTGAATTTTAACATAACTTTCTTTTTCTAATTCTTCGTTTTTCATAACTTCCTCCTTATGTGGCAATTGCGCCTCTTATCATAACATACTTTGATAAAAATAGCTAGTAAAAAATAAAAAAGAAGCATTATTTAATTATTTCATTAATTGCTCCTTTAATCATTTCCATACTATGTTGTAATTTTTTTGTTTCTTCTTCATTTAATTCTATATAAATTCGCCTCTTTACCCCATCACTATTAATAATAGCTGGAGTACCCATAAAGACGTCATTATGACTATCATAATTAGAAACTGTAAGAATAGTATTTTCATCACCTAAAATAGCATTAGTAATTTTAACTAAGCACATACCTATTCCATAATAAGTTGCACCTTTTCTATTAATAATTTCATAGGCAGCATTTTTTACTTCTTCACAAATTTCTACTAATTCTTCATCTTTTAAAAATGTCTTTATATTTTGTAGACCTATATTAGCATTGCTCCATGGAACAAATTCACTATCTCCATGTTCACCGACAACATAGGCATGAACGTTTTTAGGATTAACACCTACCTTAGCACCTACTAAATATTTTAATCTAGCTGTATCTAGACTAGTTCCTGATCCAATTACTCTACTTGCATCAAAGTTAGAATATTTCCATGTTAAATAAGTCATTACATCTAATGGATTAGTTGCTACTAAAAAGATACCCTTAAAACCATTATCAATTACGGAAGTTACAATTGTTTTAAAAATCTTACTATTTTTATAGATTAAATCCATTCTAGTTTCACCTGGAGCTTGATTAGCACCTGCGGCTATTACTACAATTTGAGCATCCCTACAATCTTCATAATTTCCTACTTTAATATCAATATGACTAGGAGCAAAAGCTAAGCAATGATTTAAATCCATTACTTCTCCTTCAACTCTTTTTTCATCTAAATCAATTAAAGCTAACTCTGTTACACTAGTTCTTTGATTAAGTAAGGCATAAGCATAACTCATACCTACATTTCCACATCCTATAATTATAACTTTATGATTCATACGTCCTCCTTATTTATATTATATATCTAAATTTTATTATTTCATTCAAAAAAAGAAAAATTATTTAATTTTTCTATTGATTTATTTTTTCTATTGATTTATACCTTCACCAACTTTAGCAGGTTCTACTTGAGGAATAACCGTAGCATTAGTTATTGTTGAGGTAGGCTCTACTGGAGTTACAACTGGAGCTTGATTGACAGCAGGAGTTGTTGGAGCTTGAGTTGGTATAATTTGGGTATTTTCTAATGGATCAGCGCCGCCATAAATAGGA
>CANQKU010000124.1 GCA_947624535.1 uncultured Bacilli bacterium | reverse complement strand
ACTCCACTGGACAATGAATTGATCAGCTATCGGATATAATAGTCTTCCAGTAATTGTTTTAGTATGGATATTGGCAAATGTTTCAATATAGATAATTCTACTTCCAAAGATTTTTCCAATACAGCACATTGGTCCTGCGGTATGAGCTCCTGTTGTGATGATGTAATCGGGATGAATTTTAAGATATAAATAAAGACTTTTAAAACAGTTAGCTAGTAGTTTGAAGGGATATGTAAGATAGTGGTCTTTACTTCCATAAATTAAGAAATCTACTCTTTTAGGATATGTCTTAGTTAAAGAAATGTTAGACTTTGTTTTTTCTGTTATTATATGATAGTCATATTTTTTAAATAAATCTTTAAGTTGTAGCATCTCTGACAAGTGTCCACCTGTAGATGAAATAAATAATACTTTTTTCATGAAAAAATCACCATCCTTATTATATTTTTTCTTTATTCCTCAATTATATTAATCCATTTTTTTATTACTTCTTCGCCTCTATATTTGTGAATACTTTTTCTACCATTTTTCCCTATTTTTTTTCTCATTTCTAAGTCATTAATTAAATCATCAACTTTTTGGATGTAGGCACTATAATTTCTATTTTTAATTAAGTAGCCATTACTACCGCTATCTATTAATTCTTTAGCTCCTTCAGCTGAAGAAAAAGCAATACAAGGAAGACCGTGACTCATCGCTTCAATTAAGACGATACCGAAGCTTTCTGTATAAGAAGTCATTAAATAAATGGATGACTTGTTTAATATTTTATCTATATAGTCTTTTCCTTGAAATCCATGAAGAGTTACTTTATCAGTTAAGTTGTGTTCTTTTATATACTGTTTTAATACTTCTTTTTCTGCTCCATCACCAATGATATCTAAAGTCCAATCTGGATACTTTTTAGATAATACAGAATATATTTTTAATAAATCTAGATACCCTTTTTCTTTAGATAATCTTCCTACAGAAACTAATCTTTTTTCTTCAAGTTTAGCTAAATGTTGTGGTACTGAGTCTAATATATTAGGAATATATGTGCATTTACAATTATAATTTTTTAACTGATTTTCATAAAACTTATATAAATCATTTGATACTAAAACAAAGTAATCGAGTCTTTTACAACTTCTTACTACGTCTATGGCATATTTCATATTATTATGATAATGATTATGTTCCCACCCTATCGTTAACACATTTTCTCTTTTATAATGACTAAGTAAATCATTTAAAAAAGTTCTAGTAGAAATAATCACATCAGCATTAGAATTTTGAATATATTTTTTCATTACTTTCATTCTTTTAGAATACATCTGTATTCCACCTATAGAGTCTGAGAAAAATTCTTTGAATTTTAGTTTAGAAAAATAATCTTTATATAATTTTGAAAATAGTTTAATAAAGTGAAATCTAAATAATAATAGTTTATATTCTTCTACTTTTTTTGGTAAATTACTATTAATTAAATAATTTACTTTTACTTTAGAATCTATTTTAAAAGCAGCTTGATCATATAATTTATAAATACATGCTATTTCTACTTTATATTTACTACATAATAAATTTGCTAAAGCTACAATTGACTTTTCAATTCCACCATAACCTAAATGTAGTGATAAAATTGTTATTTTTTTCATCCTATCGCCTCTATTAATAGTATATCTTAATTATTAAATAAACAAAAGAAAAAGATACAAAAATGTATCAATTAATAGGTTTATTTTTTTCTTTAAAGACAACTATTCTTTGAAGTATGTAATTTACCATCATAGAAATTGAAGTAGCAATAATAAATGAGATAACTTTCATACTTGTAAACTGATAAGTAATAGTGTTAATAGTAGTATTTACTAAAATATTAATAATTTGAACAATGATATATTTTACAACTTGAAAAGATGATAACTTACTTTCATCAGTAAATGTCCATTTTTTATTTAGAATAAATGAGTAAATACTAGCTAAACTTGTTGATAAAGCTTTTGATATTTTTATATCTAAGTAGTTTGAGATAAAAATATAAATAATAAAATCTATAACAGTAGCACTACCACCTATTAATAAAAAACGATAAAAACTAGTAGGTATTTTTTTTAGTATTTTTTTTATATTAGACATTTTCTACTCTTCTTTCTATTTCTTTTAATATATTAGAAAAATCATCTTTAATTAATAAAGCTTCTATTCCAAAATTTTTAGCACCCTCTATATCTTTTTTTAAATCATCCCCAATATATAAGCATTCATCTTTTTTTACGGATAATTTATTAAGTGTTTGACTAAACATTTTAAAATTAGGTTTTTCTACACCTACTTCTTCACTAGTAACTATATAATCAATATATTCAATGATATTTAGTTTTCTTATTTTTTTATATTGTATATAAGTTGTTAAATCAGAACATATGGCTACTTTGATATTATGATATTTTAGATATTCTAATAGTTCAAGACAATTTTTTCTTAATGTCATTTTATCTATAAAACTATCCCAATATATTTCATACATTTTATCAGCTTTATCAATTGATTTTATATTAAACATTTCTAATAATTTTTGAAAATATAACAATCTATTATGTGAAGCTGCGGTAGATTTTAAAGGTGTTTTTACTTCATCTTTAGCTTGAGTTAATTTTTTTAAATATTCGCTATATGAAATATCTTTATAATTAGAAAAATATTCATATACTTTTTTAGTAGCAGTCTCGTGACATTCATCATATTGATATAGGGTATTATCTAAATCAAAAATAACAGCTTTTAACATTTTTATTCTCCTAATATTTTCTTTAGACGTTCAATATTATATTGTTTACAACATATAGCATCAAATTTAATATTTTCATTCTTTATATATGTAGCATATTCTTCTAACTTTTCATCTTGTTGTTCTAATTCTGGCGAAACAAAACAAAGTCTATAACCTAAGTTATGTAATTCTTCTTCGATTTGTTTGGTAATTGGAATTTTAGTAAAGCAATCTACCCAAACCCAATTGGCTTTACCAGACATATTTCTAATTGTATCAAGTCCCTCTATTTCAGAAAAACGTAAAGCAATATTATATTCACCCTTATCTGATAATAATTTTATCATAGGAAAAGATGAGTCTAAAAAGAAGTAGTCTTTGATATTATATTTTTCTAATAGTTCTAAAACTTTTAATTCAATTCGCTCACTTTTAATATTTAATATCATTAATCCCTTGTCATATGACTTTAAATATTGTTCAAAGTCTGGTCCTTCTTTAAATGGATCATGTTCCATATAAATGGTACCATCTAATTTATCTCTTAAATCAATTTCTACACCATACTCTTTAGGTTG
>CANQKU010000123.1 GCA_947624535.1 uncultured Bacilli bacterium | reverse complement strand
AATTTGGAACGGTGATGCCAGTATGAGTGTAAATATAAGAGGACAGTTAGCTCCAAAAGGATTAAGTTTTAACCCTAGCGACTTCTTCATTAGTGATAAATATGCAACAATTTTATCAGTTGTATCTTATCCAAGATATATTCAACCAGGTTATTTATCAACCCTTACTAATATGTCTGGAATTAAAATTGTAGTAAAACATATTCCTGTTGAATTTTCAACAATTTCAAAAATGTTAAATAAACAAGTAGCTGACTTAAAAGAAAGATATTCAAAAGAACGTGATCAAACTTCACGTGAAAGAATTCGTCAAGATTATGAAAGTTTGGAATATTTCATTTCTATGTTAGCTGGAAGTCAAGCTCGTATTTTTGACTTTCAATTACATATCATGATTACAGCTGATACTAAAGAAGATTTAGAAATGAAAAAAGTTAGTGTTAAAAACTACTTAGATGCAATGGAGTTAAGAGCAGTATCATTACGTTTTGAACAAGAAAAAGTATTAAAATCTATTTTACCAATCTTTCCTTCACAAGATATTGAACAAAGAATTGGTACACCAATTCCATCAGTTACGATAGCAGCTATGTATCCATTTATTTTTGATAGTATAAAAGATCCAGGACCTTCTACTTTACTTGGTGTAGACTTCTCAGGTGGTGTTGTCCTATTTAATCAATTCTTATATAAAATAAGAAAAGAAAATAATAGAAATAATGCTAATATGATTATTTTAGGAACCTCTGGAAGTGGTAAGTCAACTGCCGCTAAATTAATGCTTAGAACTCATATTAGAAATCAATGTCAAATAGTTGCAATAGACCCTGAAAATGAGTTAGCTGAAATTACTAAAACTTTTGGTGGAGACCAAGTAGATATTGGTAAAGGTGGAGAATTTGGATTAATAAATCCATTAGAAGTAGTAATTGATGCCGATGATGAAGAAATAAAACAAGGTTTAGGTTATACAGTATTAACAAGAACATTACAATTTTTAAAAGCATTTATGAAATATTATGATCCATCTATTACTGAAGATGTATTAACTATGTTTTCTGAAATTGTTCAAGATACTTATAAACGTTTTGGTATTGATTTTGATACTGATTTTTCAGGATTTACTTCTGAAGATTATCCAACATTTAGTGACGTTTATGCTACAATTAAAGGACGCCTTATGTCTATGACTGAACAAACTAATGAAAGAGATATTATGGAACGTTTAGAGTTAAAAGTAAGACCAATTACTAAAGAGTTAAAATTCTATTTTGATGGTCATACTACAATTAATGGAAATAGTGACTTTATGGTATTTAATATAAAAGAATTAATGAATAGTGACTCTAATGTAAAAAATGCACTTTTCTTTAATGTCTTAAAATATGCATGGGGATTATGTCTAGATCCTAATGTAGATACAGTCTTAATGGTAGATGAGGCTCATGTCTTATTAGGTGAACAAAATAGTCTAGGAGCTGACTTTTTGGCACAAGTTCAAAGACGTGCTCGTAAATATAATACAGGTACCATAGTTATTACTCAACAACCAAGTGACTTTTCAGCACCTAGTGTAATTACTCAAGGAAAAGCTATTTTTGATAATGCCTCTTATTACTTAGTTATGGGTCTAAAGAAACAAGCTGTAGAAGATTTAAGTTTATTAATAGACCTTAATGAGAGTGAAAAAGAAAGTATTAAAAGATATTCACAGGGAGAAGCTTTATTTGTATGTGGAAATAGAAGAATGAGGATAAATGTTTCAGTTACCAAACAAGAATTGGATTCATTTGGTAATGGAGGAGGACTTTAAAATTTAGCCATAGAAGTAGGTGATATATATGCCAAAGAATGAAAATAGTCAAAGTAGTAGTAATGCTAATAATGCTACTACTTCTTCACGTGGCAATAACTCACTTCATAATGGCTATACTGCCTTAAGAAATTCAAAAGGTTCAAATCAAAATTCTGATAATTCTAACAATTCTAATAAAAAAGCAGCTAAAGTTGCAGCCAAAGCAGCAGCTAATCATTTTGCTGGACCAGTTGGTGGAAAAGCTGTTGATGCCCTTGCTAATACAAAACTTGGAAACAATGTTTTGAATAAGGGTGGACAATTATTAAATAAAATTCCTGGAATGTCTAAAGCTACTAATAAATTAGATAATTCTGGGGCTTTAGATATGGCTGATAAAGCTTTGTCAGCTAAAGGTGCCTCAAATCAAGCTGTTGAAAATAATAGTATGTCTAAGGCTCAATCAACTGATACTGGAAGTGGTAGTGCTTCTAAAAAGAAAAGTTTTCTTAGTGGAGAAAGAGATACTGAAGTAGAAGGAAATGCTGATGCAAATTTTTCTACTGAGATTACAGGACAAATGTTTTTCAGTCAAAAAACAATTCCTATAGCTATTATTGGAGTAGTTGTACTTTTAATTTTTTGTATGTTTGGAGTAGTTATTTCTATAGGTTCAGCAGACAATGAAGAAGCCTCAGCCCATGCTAAAGACTCTGACTATTTAGGTAATCCTGACTTAGAAAAATCTAAGGGTACTAAATATGAAGCTAAATGGAATAATGGTAGTGGTCCAAGCTGTGTCTTAACTTCAAATCCAGATTCATCAACTAAAAAAAGCGCACGTTTAACTACATATACAGGAAGTAGTTTAGGTGGGTCTATTGGTGATGTAAGTGCTTATGTAAAAGAAGGTACAATTTATTATGATAAAGGATATGCTATGTGGAAAGGTGGAACTAGATCCAAAAGTAATGGTAAAGTTTATGGTGAAGTTGGTACTGACTACATGATTGTTGCAACAGCAACAAAATATATTGTTGGTAATTGTGTAACAAAAGATTGTTCCTATAGATTTAGTGAGAATAACAGGGTTGCTTACTTTGAATATGGTGATACTTTTACAATTGAAGTTTCATTTAATGGTGGAAAGTCATATAATTCATATAATGCTATTGTCTTAGACTCTTGTGGAGCTTGTATGGAATGGAGTTTGACGGCTAATGGAATTTATGCTCCAAATAATACTAATCAATATGAACTTTCTAAATGCAGGCAGTCCGAAGGTTATAAAATAGATTTATTTAGAAGAGCTAAAAATGTTGCTGGTAAAGCAGATATGGGATATTTTTTACAAGGAAATTCAAGCAATACCTGTGTTGGAGAAGTTGATTTAGGAGATTTAGTAGTGGGTCTATCAGATACTCAACTGTTAATTAATAAAACTATGAAAGAATTATATGGAGAGTCTGGATTAAAAGATTTAGAAAAACAAATCTCTGATAATGCTACTAAATATGGTGCTGGGACAGGAAAAGGAGCAGCAGCAGCAGCGATTACGCTAATCAACTCACTAAAAAAATAAGGATATAGA
>CANQKU010000122.1 GCA_947624535.1 uncultured Bacilli bacterium | reverse complement strand
GCTGATTTGTATGGTAGTGCTACTATGATAAATGATGCTGGTGTTACTGCTCAATTATCCTTTGGCATGGATAATAGTTATAAATGTGAACTCGAGATTTGGGGAAGTAAAGGAGTATTAAGAACAAATCGTATTTTAACTGCTCCAGTAGGATACGTCCCTATTGTTGAAATTACTGTAGATAACGAAGCAAAAGAAGTAAAATTATCAGAAGATGATACATTTTTAAAATCAATTTATGCTTTTTGGGATTGTATTAATAATCAAGCAAAAAAAGAAAAAAAATATAATGAAATTATTGAACAAGCAAAAATTGTTCAAAAAGTAAAAGAAGGATAAAGATATGAAAAAAATAGTTATTAGTGGTGTAAATGGATTTATAGGTTCTTCATTATGTAATAAGTTTTTAGAAATGGGATATCAAGTAATTGGTATTGGTAGAAGTGAAGCAAAACATAAAAATATAATAGATAGTTCAAATTATACTTTTTTAAAAATAGATCAATTAGATTTAGAATTATTAAAAAATGCTGATATCTTTTATCATTTAGCATGGAATATGAGTGAATATAATACAAAGGATAATATGTTAGCTTGTAAAATAGAACTTGAAAATATTAAAATGTCATGTGAAATGGCACAACTAGCAATTGATGCAAAAATAAAAAGATTTATTTTTGTTGGCTCAATATCTGAGGAAATGTATTATTTCGATGAGAATAGAGAATTAACAAATGTAAAAGGACGTATATATGGAATTGGTAAAGAAACAGCAAATAATTTATGTCAAAAAATGACCTATGACAATAATATAGAATATATTCATACTTTATTAGCTAATACCTATGGACCATATGATTATAATTTTAAGGCAGTATGTCAATTTATTAAAAAAATGGTTAATAATGAAATATTGCAATTAATTGATGAGAATGATCTAGCTGATTGGGTATATATTAATGATACAGTTGGTGGTCTAATTGAAGTTGGTGAAAAAGGCAAAAATTTACAAAAATATTATATTGGTCATAGAAAAATTTTGACATTTAAGGAATATATTATTGCCCTAAAAAAAGCATTAAATTCAGAATCAGAATTATGCTTTGGAGTATATCAAGAAAAATTGGGTTATGATTATTCAAAATTAGATTTAGATAAATTATATAGAGATACAGGCTTTGAATGTCGATATGATTTTAATGAAAGTATTAATAATACAAAAGATTGGCTTATTAAGGAAGGCATGATAAAATGAACGAAATAAATAATAGTTGGTTCAGGTTTTCCTGTAGTATTTTAGCATGAATAATTGCTTTAAGAATGTAATAGAAAAGTAAGAGTTATTGAAAAAAAATCAATTTTATTTATAATTGATTTAAGTTTAAATAAATGATAAAATTTATTTGATTTGTTTATTGTTTTAATTTTAATAAATAAAGTAATAATATTAGTAAATGAGGTGTAATATGAAAAAATTATTTTGGTCATATATTTTATGCTTTATCTTTTGTTTTATGCTCTTTATTTATGAGCCAATTATGATGTATGCAACAAATATGAATGATTTTTGGTTTGATTTTGGTATTATGTTTATTCCTGTGTTAAAAATATTTTTGATAATATTTTTAATAGGAATATTTGGAATAACATTTGTATATTTACTAAGTACTAAATTATTAAAAAATATAAATTGGTATTATGGATGTTTAATGATTGTTTTCATTATATTTTTTGCTACATATATTCAAGGTAATTTTTTAATTGGCAATTTACCAGGTCTTGATGGAAGTATAATAGATTGGAGTATTTATCAAAAAGAGAACTATATCACTTTAGGAGTATTACTAGTTATAATTTCGGGGGGGGGTAATAGCTTTAAAGAAATTGAAAATAGAAAAAACAATTAAATATGCAACATATATGTCTTTAGCAATTTTTGTAATGCTTTTTACATCTTTAATTTCAACTGTTATTTCTAATAATGCTTTAAAAAATAAAGATGGGATTTATACTACATTTAAAAATATAAATGTTGCATCTAAAAATAAAAACTTTTTTATTTTTCTATTAGATGCAGTTGATGCTGATGTCTTATATAATGAATGGCAAAGTGACAAAAGTTATAATGAATTATTTGATGATTTTACCTTTTATAATAATGTATTGAGTTATTACCCTTATACAAGAGATTCAATTCCTCTTATTTTAACTGGTAAGGCAAATCATAATGAAAAAGAATTTAGTGAATATTATAGTGATTCTTTAAATTCTTCAAATTTGTTTAATAATTTACAAAACAACAAATACGAAATTAATATATTTGACTCTAGTATAATATGGAATGGTAAAAGAAAATATGAAATAGGTAATGTTATATCAAGTAAAAATTCTAGCATTAATTTGACTTTATTTTTTCATCAAGAATTAAAATACGATTTTTTCAAATATTTACCTTTTATTTTAAAAAAATATAGTAGAATAGAAACTTTAGATTTTGCCAAAAGCATGGAGAGATTTAATTGGGATATTTCAGATTCCTATAATATTTTTAAAACCAAAAAATTATCATTAAAGGAAGAAAATCAATTTCAATTTTTCCATTATGAAGGTGCCCATGTTCCGTATAATTTTGATGAAAATTTGGACTATTTAGAAAACGGAACATATGAACAAGAAGTTCATGGAAATTTGAAATTTATTAAAGCATATTTAGATAGATTAAAGAAAAATGATATTTATGATAACTCAGTTATTGTAATAATGGCCGATCATGGTTTCAATAAAGATGATATGTTTGGCAGAATGCATCCAATTTTAGCAATTAAAGGATTTAATGAAAAGCATGACGTGAATATTTCGGATTTGCCTATTTCTTATCTTGATTTGGAAGATGCTTTTCTAGATTTATTAAATAATAAAAAAAGTTTAGAACTATTTCAAAATATTGATAAAAAGAGAACTAGAAAAGTTATTTGGTATGAGTTTACGCTAGAAGATCATATGGTAGAATATGAAACTACGGGTAAGGCTAATGAACTAAGTAAATTTAAAAAAACTGGAAGGGTATTTGATAGATAGGAGTATTTGTTATGACATTTTTGGTAGATTTTTTAGGTATTATTATGCGATTTTGTTACAATTTAGTTAATAATTATGGATTAGCAATAATATTATTTACCTTATTAAGTAAAATAATATTATTACCATTATCTATTTGGGTCCAAAAGAATTCAATTAAAATGGTAAAAATACAACCAAAAATAAATAAATTAAAAATAAATTATTTTGGTGATAAAGACAAAATAGCAGATGAACAATCAAAACTATTTAAAGAAGAAAAATATAATGCTTTTGCATCATTAATACCTTTAACAATTCAAATAATATTATTAATATGTTTAATAAGTATT